>DATEMI010000458.1:0-6258 GCA_035275665.1 Terriglobales bacterium
CATCTCTGCACGTTTTTCCCTACTCTTTCGGGCGACCTCCGAGAACTTGCCTTCGGGCTTTTTGGGTTCATCGTTTGCCATTCGGTGATGATGACACAAGCGGAGCGAGTGGTCTCCGCAATCGTCTTCTCGATATCCGCAAGCTGAAGCGGCACCTCTTGCAAGGTCCCTAGCCACGGGTGCGCGGGGTGCATTTCCTGATTCGCGTGTTAGCCATTCGCACGCCTTCGTGCGCTCGCTTTCGTCCAGAACGGACGCTGTCGGGTCGTCTCTCGCGACGGAAAGGGCTTTCGCAAGTTCGATGCGCTTGGGGCGTCTCTGCCCGAAGAACTGAATGCGACCGCAGCAGTGCTGGACGTGGCTATTTCCTGTTTAAGGGTGACATCAAAAGATTACCGAGCGATCAGCGATTTCCGTTTTCTTGTCCGCACTAAATTTGACAATTCCACCTTCCGGCGCTCTAGAACTCGATGAGCTTCCAAGCGTGCTGTTTCGATACGGATCACTTCAGCCCTGGCCTCAGCAGCCATTCGATCTAACAGCTTCGACCTTTTCACGATGCTCTTACAGTAAGCCTTTGTTGTTTGGTGGTATGAGCAATTTCGTACACACATCGGTAATAAGCCGGCCTGAGCTGTTCTATACAGACGGGGATGCGTACAAAGAGTGTAATAACGAAGACAAGAGAGATTCGCTCTCTTTAAGCGACTCTCATTAGGAAAATCCACCAAATAAGCCCAGATAAGAAAATCTGCTCTCATGTCAGCCGAAGCTCTGCAATGCCAGATCAAACGCCTCATCGATGTATGTGAGCAACTGGATGCTCTTGCCAGCGCACCCGTTCGTTGCAGAGGCACTGCTGGGCATTGCCGGAAATCTCCGGAATGGCGCCACGTTATTGGAACTCCTGGTGGCGACCAAATTCTCAAACTAAGAGCGCAGATTCGCAGAATGTCACGCCAGCGGAATCCAACGATTCGGGAATTGTTGTCCTCTCTGACTGCACCAGTCCGTGCATTGACACTGCGCGGTGCTCCAGTGCTCTGTTCCATTTTGCTCAGCGGGAGGAGCCTCCGTTCGGGTCAAATGGACATTAACACCCAGGCGCATCGTTGCAATTGCGGAGGCAGAGATGATCGTGAATCTAAAGAGTGAAGCCTCAGACACCCCAACCATCAGTCACTTGAAGCGCTTGCCCGAGCTGGCAATTTCCATTTCGCAGTTCGATCTTCGTCAGGAAATCCGACTGCTCCGCAAGGAGGAATCCTGGTTACGGGGGATAGGCCGCAGTTCCAGGACGCTCGTGAAGCAGCAGGACTTTCGCATCGTTCTTGTTCTCATGAAGGCCAACACTCGGCTGACCGAGCATCGGACTAATGCAAGAATCTCGATTCAGACGATCCAGGGTTGCGTCCGGGTACACGTGCCGAACCAAAGTTGGATCGAATTGAAGGTAGCCGGATTGCTCGCGCTGGATTCGGCAGTCCCATATGACATCGAGGCTCTGCGAGAGAGCGCATTCCTGCTCACGATTTCGTGGCCGAAAGAATATGCGACGTGGGACGGCGAGGAGCCTACGGAGTAACGCCAGCCTGTTGCTGGAGTGCAGCGTGTTGCCGAGTCTTTTGCCGCATTGTTTACTTCACTCATGCAGATTTACCGAAAACCAGGAGTGAGCTGTTCGATACAGTGCTCTGCCTGCAAGAAGTATGTAATGAGGTAGGACGAGCTGAGGAATCAGTCATGTTTGCGAAAATTATAAAAACAGTCGCCGCGGTGGGACTACTTACTGCATTGTTCTGGAGGTCTCCAAATTACGCAGCTTTGCTTTCGTTTTTTGTGTGCGTGGCCGCGTTGGTGGTCATCGGGCAAGCGATTCAATCACGAAACCCTATCTGGATTGCAACATTCGTCGCAGTCTGCGCGCTCTTTAATCCTGTGTTCCCGGTGCCGATGTCCCGCAACGCTTTCTTGATTACAGACATCGTCTGCGCCGCTTTATTTGCTAGTTCGCTCGTGTTGATAAAGACCCTGCCGCGAATGTCCATTCTCTCCATAACCGATCGGACACCGGGAAGCGAGTCGTTGTGAAGGGACTCTTCCCCACCTCGCTTTGACAGCTATCCTTCGCGACAATATTAGGAATGGTTAAGCAGCTGAAAGCCCGTGCAAAGAGTTCGAGGAGCAAAGATCCTACAAAGACTGAATCTGGAAGTAAGGCGAATGTCGATCGTGGTCTCGGAAGCCGAGGCGATGACGAAAGTCCGGACAGGCGCTACCTCGAAGTAATTGAAGAGATGTTGAGTAGGCGACAGAACAATGGACGTGATCAGGACGAGTCTGTACGCGGAAAGTCTCTCAAAGAAAGCGGCGAACATGAGCACGAACAAACTTAGCCTCGCGCGGATGCTAACAGCAGCCCTCCTGCTGTTACAGGCTTATAGCGTCGCACAATTATCTCCTCACGATCGAAATCTTGACGCATGTAAAGATGGCTGGACATTGTGCGATCGCGCCAGGCTTTCGCCGGCCGAACTGGCTGACGTGACCAGAGCGCTTCATTTCAAGAACATTGCCGATTGCAGGAATGGCTTACCGTCCTGCGATCAATCGCAACTCAGTCCTTTGGAAGCCAATTCGGCAGCCGTCGCTAATTACGAGCGCAATCTCGATGATTGCAAACTTGGGTTGCAATCTTGCGACCACTCCAAGCTCAATCGCCGAGAGGCGATCACGATTTCCGATGGGGAACGAGAACGCAACCGGTCCGCTTGCATCGACGACTTTGGCCCCTGCGACCTTTCACGGCTCACTGCGGGACAGCGAATTGAGCTAATCCGTGCCACGAAGCGACGAAACATGTCGAATTGCCAAAACGGTTCAGAACTCTGCGATTATTCGAAACTTACGCCTGCGGAGGCCAAACGGCTAGAGGTCTTTGCACACCAGCGCAACGACGAGAACTGTCGAAACGGATGGGGATCATGCGACCATTCGAACCTGTCACGGCTTGAGTTGAAGCGTGTGCTCTCGCTTGAGCATCAACGTAATCTGGACAATTGCAGACAGGGCGAGGATTCTTGTGATTTTAGCGAGCTTAGCCAAGCTGAGAACACCGCACTACAGACGCAAGAGCATCAACGGAATCTGAAAGCGTGTACTGAAGGCACGGGTTACTGCAACCGTTCTCTTCTAACAGCAGCGGAACTCAAATCCCTTCCCTCAGAACAGCCGACGAAAAAGTAAGGCAACAATAAGTGGAGACGTTTTCTGAACGCAAAACCAGAGGCTTGTAAATTGTCCAAGGTAGTTGCCGCGAAGATTCGCGTAGGGGAGATGTTCATCGGTTTGCGAGAACAAGGTTTTATTTCAGCCCATGTCGTGCGCTGTCCGGGTTGTGAATGCAGCTATTGTATCTTCTACCGTTACCCTGAAGCGGGCCCCTCGGCACGCGAGCGACAGACGAGAGCGGTCTTTTTCGGTACGCGCATAGCAAAATCCCATCCAGACCATACCGAAGAACTTATCGAAGCTGGCGAGTAAAAGGAGCCAGGAATGAGCGCGACCTACCGAGTTTCCAAGTGGCAATCGGCGCAATATGCTGTCGTTAAGAACGGGGGAAGCTCGTCAATCCTTTCCGCTTCGGAGCTGCGTCAGCTCTGTCAAACCATGGGCCAGCCTTATGCCCATCTTATGGCCGAGCTTGAAAACAATGAGGTCGTGGAGCTCACGGTCGCATATGGAAAGGTCCAGCGATTAGCAGTCGATTCGAGTGCGACTAATTCGTGATCCTTGAAAGGAACCGCCCTGCGATCTTGAAGAACAAGAAATAAGAGTTTTCTGGCCGCATGAATGCTGACCGCCGAGAATTCCGTGTTGCGCAAACACCTGGAGCAAACGAAGGAGGACTGCCCTCGGGCGCCCAAGGCACTCCCTCAGAGATAGCATATAGATATGACAATGAATCAGAAGTGCCCACTGCGCAGGGCGGCGCACTAATGGAAACGGAAGAACCTGTGAGCGATGCGGAGCACGGGAGACGGGAAAGGACAGCAGAGCTGTGATGGCCTTTTCCAGCGCGCTGGAACAGAACACGAGCGACGGACAGGTTAACAATAAAGGAGACAGCATATGAGAGAAGAGAAGCCGAGATGCGAGACGTGTACGTACGACACCAGATCCGATCCAGTGAGTGCTGTGAGTAAATGTCTGTATTGCGGAAATTATCCGCTGCCAAAGAATTTACCCGAATCGGGAATGAAGCAAAAATGAGACTTCCGATCGGGGCTTAAGTGCAGGACCGAAAGCGAGTTATCGCATGAATTCCCAAAGCTGTATCTGTGGGCATCAGAAGCGGGATCACAGCATAGTTAAATCCGCTCATGGCGGCGCCTGCAAGATTTGTCTGTGCAATTCCTACGAGGCTGTAGGCGCCAAGCCGATGATAATAGTTCCAATAGCGGAACCAAGCCGCGATTAGACCATACGCATTTTCGAAGGTATAACCCATGCTCCCGCGTCATAAGAAGGCAAAATCGGAGATGAAGTCCGCTGAGAAGAAGCTGAAAGATGCGCAGACGAAGTATGCGAAAACAAAAGAGGCAGCAGCCAAGGCCCGGAAAGGCGTTCAAGATGCGAAAGCCCGCCTCGCCGCCGCGCAGGATCTCTGGGAGTCCTGATTAGGAACTGGGCTTTCTTTTGCGTTCGCTAGGCGCCGATTGTGCCTGCGCGCAACCGAGTTGGGCGTATGATGAAGATACGTTCAATCGACGCGGTCGTGAGCGGCATTTCCAGCTACTCTGCCCTCTTGCTTTTCCTCCGATCAATTTAACGTTACTTCGAATAAAGGAAGGGCGTAAGAACATGCAGGGTATATTGACACGCTTCAATGAGAATAACGGTTTGGGACTGATTACCAGTAAGCAAGGGGTAGTTCTGGCGGTCCATAGGAACTCATTCGATCCGAGTCTGCAGCCGTTGAAGCAAGGGCAACTTGTAGAATTCCGCATCTTTTACGGGCCGAACGGACCTATCGCGGAAAATGTCCACTGCTCGCGGCCGTAGCACTCCGATCGAGACTTTACGGCTGTGATGCTGCTTTTGCAGCTGGAGCTACGCTGCGCACTACTTAATTGTGAGTGAAGTTGTTCTGCTTCCAGGTTTTCTGAACCAAGCTAGACCGTCTGATCTCCCTCCGTTAGCTCACAAGTGTTCTGTTCAAGAGGTTCACCGCAATGAAGAACCGCACCATATTATTAATCGACAGCGATCAGACGACGCGCCGCCAACGCGTGCTCATGCTAGTTACTCATGGCTACCAGGTGCGCACGGCGGAGAGAGTAGATGAGCTGCAACTACCCTTTGTCTGCCCTGCACCGGACTTGGTCTTGTTACGGGCAGATAATGCAACCGATCGTCCCGACAGTGCGTTCGCGTTGATCCGAAATGCCGCCCCCGAACAAAAGATTGGATTTCTTTTGGACGATGGTCATGAATTGTGTCAACTCTTCGTAAATGGGGAGCTGGCTCGCGCCGGAGAATTCCTGGATCAAGATCTGATTCAGACTGTTGCCGCAATCTTCGACCATGAGAGCCATGCCCGTGCGAAACACACATCTTGTGGAGGCTGAAGGATGCACCTTTTTTCCTTTCGAATGAAAGACGGCAATTGCGTCGTGATCTACGCGAAAGACGAGAGGTCTGCAATGGACGTCTTAACAGGGATGGGCCTGAACAGCAGCCCGGCAGGAGTGCGCATCGTGACCACGTTTGTCGCTAATTTTGCGCTCACAGATACAGGCGATCTGCACACCACGCTGCTCGATCAGGGCACTCTGCAGGACTTCGCGTCCGATTACCCTCTGCTTCATGCAGCACGAGAGCACTCGTACGCCGATTTCGGAGATTCACGCGCTGAAATCGCATCTGAACCTGTTCTGTTCAATGACCTGACACGTCAGGATGCGCATAACTGGGATCGGCGAGATAAGAGTGTGATTTCGTACGCCGTGCAGCAGGAGCGGCAACGATTTTCGGACTAAAGAGCGCGGTTCGGGCAGATGTTCTTTGACATCGCGAGTCGAAAGGCATAGTGTTTAGATTTGAGCGAGTGCTCTTCCTCCCTCTTTCAGATCTCCTGAACTAAGTCAGCCCTTCTGAAGCTTTTCCTCCTTAGCCAACCGATCGACAGAATTGAGGCACGCAAATGCTCTCAATCTTTGCAAAGCGGGCTGCTATCGCCGCCCTGCTAATTGCGAT
>DATEMI010000459.1:0-13167 GCA_035275665.1 Terriglobales bacterium
TCCATAGCCATAAGCTTCTGCACGGATGGCCAGATCTCCTGCAGGAACGCGTGGTTGTTGGTGGCACGCAGGTAGTCGGCCACAGCTGAAATGTACGGATACGTTACGTCTGCATGGACGAACATGTACGGATACTTGCCGCGCCAGTCAATGTACGGTGCGCTCTGCGACAGCTCGTGCCAGATCATTCCCGTTTGCTGGTCCTGGTATTTGGCGATAAAGCGAAGTTCGTCGCGCGCATGGATGAAATCACCCATCGCAAGAGCGCCATGTAAATCGATCAGGCCATCGCCGGCGAAGAACCACGCATACTGCGGGCGACGGTTGCGCCGCGACGGGCCAAATCCTCCGACATATCCGCAGCCCAGCGCGTCGTTGCAGGACCACGCCTGATCGAGAGCGATTTCAGCCCAGGCGACTGCTCGATTCAGGTTCGCGTCCGGAGTCTCGATCTTCAGATCCGAAGCGAAAATATCCTCGTAATGTCTGGCCGACTCCTGCTGCCATGATGCCGATCGCAAAAGGGTTTGAAGGGAATTCGCGCTTGCCGCGTCAACTCTGCCGTCGCGTTGCGCCGTCACTTGCGCAAACAGAAGCTGTGGCTGATCAGGATCGAGAGCCACTGCGAGTTCGTCCCTCTGAGGCAGATCGCGCGCGCTGTTGAGCGGCTCGTCGTGTCCGATTGCGCCAGGTGCCAGCACCACGGCTGCAAATTGCCGCGCCGGCTCGGTGAGCACGTAGCCAGACTGGCTATCGTCCCATCGGATCTCCTGTCCACCAACGGCGGCAGGCCACATCAGATTGAGCGAGGGGCGGAAGCGCACGATCACCTGTAAGGGGCGTGCGCTGCGCACGCGATATCGGATCAGGATTGCGCTTTCGTTCAGAGGCGCCCAGATCTCCTCTTCCGCCGAGAAATCGGGTCCCGTGTACGTGCGTGAAACGTGAGAAGGCTGCACCTTGATCATCGCTACGATTTCCATGCCGGGAATCGCACTCAAATCGCCTGCACGGCGGAACTCCGAGCGGACATCATTCGCAATCTGCAATGCGCCGGTCCAGATTTCCAGCCCACCATTCGCGTATCCTCCGGCCCAGGCACGACGGCCATGCGCGGCGAGAAACTGCCTCGACGCTGCAGATTTCATGGCGATGCCTGATTGCCCCGGGGAAGCCGCGATCAAACTGAGCAACATCAGAACTGATGGTGCCGAGCGCGCTATAAAACGCACTGAAGTCGACATACGGCGAGGATGGTTAGTTGAGTTGATTTGCAAACGGATGATCGTACCCGTCGGGCAGGTAAGCGGCAACTTCTACTGTTGTAGCTATTTTCAACGCAGACCGCTCCGGTGCTCGGCCGGAAGGTGCACGGTAGGCGATTCGTCGCTCACTTGCTCTCGAACGAGGCTGTAGGCTCCCTCCAGGAGAGAAGGCTTGTCGCGTTAGGGCATACGGCGTGATGCCCCGGGTGAAATACAAGGACTCGAGCACGTCTGGTGCTGCTCCACTATCCGTTGGCGAAAGCTTGCATTCCATAAATTCCGTTGTCTGAAAACTGGACTGTTGTCCAGATTCTGCACACTCGGCCCAGGTAATTACTTCTTTCTCGAGATGCAGTCAAGGCACTTAGCGCGTGGCGAGCCTATTGCTGAAGCTTAGATTGTTTTCCCGAAACAAATCTCCGCAGTCGTGCCAGAGCTTACGTAACTTGGCTGCCAGCGAGACCAGTTTCAGAATCTCTCAGGGTCAGCCGGGCTACCGTGAGCGAAACACCGCGAAACAAAGCATTTGAAAAGAAATCGCAAACGCTCTCGCGAAAGCTGGAGGGTCGCGAATGGTGGCTCTGGGGATTTGCAGTTGTCGTCACGCTGGTATTGACAGCGGGCATTCTGTCGCTCACCTTCCCGCAGCTTCGTCCTGAATACGAAAACTACTCGAATGATCTTAGGGAATGGGTCAGAGGGCTTGCATTCCTTGTGATTCTGTTCGACATCTACACCGTTTACCAGCATTTGCTGCTGCAGAGAGTTCGCCGAAGGCTGGCGGAGCAAGATCGGCTCTTTCAGGTGATCACCGAAAATGCAGCCGATATGATTGCCGTCATCGACTCTGAAGGGCGACGCATCTACAACAGTCCTTCTTATGGAAAGGTTTTGGGATACACACAAGAGGAACTGAAATCGACCTCATCCATTGACCAAGTTCACCCAGAAGATCGTCCCCGAGTTATTGAGGCAGCTACCAAGGCGCGGCTCACAGGAAGAGGAGAGCGTCTTGAGTATCGCATCCGGCACAAGGATGGGACTTGGCGGTTTCTGGAGTCGACTGCGAGCGTCATCGAAGACTCGACTGGCAACGGGCAGAACCTCGTAGTCGTCAACAGAGATATCAGCGAGCGCAAATGGGCAGAGGACCAACTCGCGCACAACGCCTTTCATGATGCGCTTACGAATCTCCCCAATCGAGCACTCTTTCGCGACCGCGTCCAGCACAGTCTCACAGTTTCGCAGCGCCACCTCAATTATCAATTTGCGGTGCTCTTCATCGACATCGATCAGTTCAAGCGCTTTAACGACAGCCTCGGCCACAGCGCCGGCGACGAACTTCTGATCCAAATCGGGAAACGGCTGAATGCATCCCTGCGCGGCATGGATACGATTTCGCGACCTTCTGCGGACCCAAGTCCGCTCCCAGCGAATGAAGCAGGATTGGCTCGGCTCGGAGGCGATGAATTTACCGTATTGCTGGAGGACATCCGCGACTCGAGTGATGCGATTCGCGTGGCTGAACGGATTCAGGAGAGACTGGCACTTCCATTCTGTGTGAATTCACAGGAGGTGATTACGACCGCGAGCATAGGAATCGCATTTGGTGCACGGTCGTACAACGCTGCCGAGGAACTTATTCGCGACGCCGAAATTGCCATGTATCGTGCCAAGAGCGAGGGGCAAGCTCAGTGCCGCGTGTTTGATCAAGCAATGCATGAATTGGCGACGAAAAAACTACGGCTCGAAACCGAGTTGCGCCAAGCTTTGGAGCTCGGAGAGTTCCGAGTCTATTATCAGCCGATCGTCTCACTGGAAACAGAAGGAATCATCGGATTCGAGGCCTTGAGCCGTTGGCAACGTCCTGCAGGTCTGGTGCCGCCAGCGGAGTTTATCGCCGTTGCCGATGAGACCGGAATCATTCTCCCCCTGAACCGGGCACTCCTGCGGGATGCATGTCAGCAGCTGCGGCACTGGCATTCGCGGTTCCAGCCGACGCTGCGTGTCGGCGTCAACATCACACCGAAGCAATTTGCACAACCAGATCTTGCTGCGCAGATTGCTGACATTCTCAACCAGACAGGAATCACCCCACAGCACCTCGACGTGGAGATCACAGAGAATATCGCCATGGGCGACGCAGACAAATCCGCTGCGGTCCTGGCTGAACTCAAGGCCTTGGGCGTTCATCTGAGTATCGACGATTTCGGCACGGGGTACTCGTCTCTAAGTCGATTGCAGGGTTTTCCCATCGACTCTGTAAAAATCGATCGCGCCTTCATCTCGAAGATGTGTGCTGACGGTGAGAGCTCTGAGATCGTTCGCATCATTATTATGTTGGCGCACAATCTAGGAATGTCAGTGGTGGCAGAAGGAGTTGAAACCAAGGAACAACTCGAAAAGCTGCGCTCCTTCGGCTGTGAAATGGCCCAAGGCTACCTATTCTCGCGGCCAGTGGATTCCAACTCAACGGATGCCTTCCTGCGCAGTAATTCTGAAAGAGTGCAGAGTCTTGCGCCTGGGCCGACCATTTTGCTGAACAAATAACGTCTTTTTATTGAACAAAGAAGGTCCTCCGATTCCTCGAGGAACCCGTGTGTCCCATAGGAATGGTACAGTTAGCTGTTCGACCGGCTCAAATCCTATGGTCCTCGTGTTTGACGCGCAGGAGTGTTTCTCGGTACTGGTTGTAGATGACGAGGAACACGTCGTCGAGTTGATGCCCGAAATCTTCGCCGATATGCCGTTGAAGGTGCTGGTGGCGCAGGATTCGGAAACTGGGTGGCGGCTCTTTCGGCAAAATCGCCCCCGTCTAGTCTTCCTCGATTTGAAACTGCGAGGCGCAAATGGCATGGACCTCCTGGCTCGCATCGCGGCATTTGATCAGGCCGTGGAAGTGATACTGCTTTCAGGCGAGTACTCACCCAGTCTGGCCATCGAAGCAATTCAGAAGGGCGCTGCTGAATTCCTCATTAAGCCTGTCGACGTTGTTGAACTCCGAGCACGTGTCGCTCGGGCGCTCGAATCTGCAGAGAAGAAGCGTCGAACCGGGGAACTCGATGCGGAACTGCGCGCTTCGTTCAGTTTCCAAGGGATGGTCGGACGGAGTCCGCGAATGCTCGACGTCTTCAACAAGATGACCCGCATTGCGCCTCATTTCGGGACTATACTGCTGACCGGTCCCTCTGGAACGGGCAAGGAACTCGTGGCGCGAGCACTTCACGACCTTTCTCCGGCCGCCAAGGGTCCATTTGTCGCGTGCAACTGTGCTGCGCTTCCCGAATCGTTGGCCGAGAGCCAATTCTTTGGATTCCGGAAAGGAACTTTCACCGGCGCATTCCAAGACACGCCCGGATTTTTTGAGCGTGCAGATGAGGGAACCATATTCCTTGATGAAATCAGTGAAATCCCGACCGGCATGCAAGCGAAGCTCCTCCGCGTGCTGCAGACTCACGAAACACAGCGGCTGGGATCAGCGACTTCGCGGAAGCTGAACCTGCGCGTAATCGCAGCAAGTAATCGAGACCTCACGACAGAAGTAGCTGAAGGCCGTTTTCGCGAAGATCTGTATTATCGCCTCTCGGCCGTCCATCTGCGACTCCCCTCCTTGGCAGAAAGAAAAGAGGACTTGCCTCTCCTGGAACGACATTTTCTGGAAAAATATGCGAGGCAGTACCGTCGGGTGATTACCGGGATTAGTCGCCGCGCTCAAGACATGCTCGCGCGTTACGCTTGGCCGGGCAACATTCGTGAGCTTGAAAACGTGATCGCCGGGGCGTGCATTCTCACTCAAAACAGTGTTCTTGATCTGGAAGATTTTCCGGCAGGACTAAGTTCGCCCAGTGATCTGGGCCGGGCAGCCAATCTCCTCCCTTTATATGAGATGGAAAGACAATATGTTCGCGAAGTGTTACAGACGGTCGGCGGGAACAAGCAGAAAGCAGCTGAGATTCTCAAAATCAGCCGGTCCACACTTTATAACATTCTTTCTGATGAGCCAGCCGTGAATACGACTGAACCTTGCTGAGATCGAAAAGCAGTCACTACTGAACACATAGAAATGATTCGATCCAATTTTTCACGGTTTCGCGATTACGGTCCGAATCTTCGAATTGAAATCCAATTTGCGAACCCTGCTTCCAACACACAGCCGCGGAAATGCGAATCAAGGCCGTGCCTGGAAGCGTGAATACCAGGCGTACTTTGTTTTGTTCAGGCGTCATTGCTGCTACATGCACCGACATTCCTCCTCCACTCATTTCCCGGCTCGATCCCCTGATTGTTTTTGTAACCGTTTCGATGCTTACATCGGTTACGAGAGGGACGCGCACATAGCGTCGCAGTTCCTGGAGTAACAGAGCACAGGTTGAGCGGGCCGTTCTTAGTGCCGCAGCGCGATCTACAGGCAAATCAAGTATTGTGTTGACTCCATAGCTCGAAAACGGCCGCATGTCGAGGTCCTGGAAGCCCAGACCATATACGATCATGCGCGAATTCGAGCGAGAGGATCTTATCGATTGCAGAATCGAGGGTGCACGTTCGTTCAAGAGCAACGCGCAGCCTTCGAACTTCTCCCTTTTCACCACGCTGACGAAATCGTCGTCGATCTCTACGGTTTTCAACCCACATTCGCTGAATGCCTTGCGCATGGCCTCGTTCGTCGCTGCATCGAGTCCCACCAGCGCAATCCTTGGAACAGGTCTGTTTTTCGAAATGGCGGGAGCTCCCGAAGCGGAAGCTCGCGACGGCGGCAGAGTCATAGCCATAGAGGGCTTTCCATCGGTGAGGAGCGAGAGTTCATCTGCGCGAAAGTGGGCCCCTCCATGGCTTTTCGCACGGCTGCGGCGGACTGATCCCTGGTAAAGGGTTTGCGCAGAATGAAAGCCCGTCTTACCTGAAGACCGCATCCAACACCGGGACGGACACTGGATGTGGTCATGGCAGGTACTAATTGCTCCGCTTCAGCGCACAAGCTAGAGATTTGGCAAGCATCACTAACAGTTCCAATTCCGGAAAGACTCAGGAGTCGCAAGGGCGTTGTTTTCGAGCGTTCGCCTCTTCGTCTGCGCTGCCCCCGCAAGCATCGAAAAGGGTAAATTCAACGCCGCAATGGGAAAGTCCTTGGGTTTCCGGATGATCCGTCCTGTTGCCGATCGACCGGTCTCGGCCACGTAAACCGTGACCTCGGTGCCAAAGCAGAGCGGAGCAGAGGTCTTGATCTGCGCTCGACGAGAACTCGCGCCAAGCGCCTGACCCGCGTACACGAAGTTTTCTCCTCGTATTTCGATCAACAACTCCGCCGCAACCGCTACCTCGCCTAAAATCGTTTTGGGTTCAGCGAGGCATTTATCGCGCAGCATGCATGAACCTCGCCGCCACTTCTTCGGGAATAAACGGGTGCCACTGACGAAGAAACTCGCCATCGATCCATTCCGTGAGCCGTTCGCGATCGACAGAACTCATGCGAGTGAATGCAACCCCAACCTTCGCGTTCGCCGCAGTCCAGATCACTTGCGCTTTGAATTTGGACAGATCCTGACTGTGTGGGAGCCGGAACTGCACTACCACCTCTTCCCCTTCGATCAGCGGTGCGGCGCATTCTAAAGCCAGGCCGGTTTGACTGAGATTGGTTGTGCTGGCGGGAAATTTTCGAGCGGTAGAGTCCTGCAGCGTGGCTTCGCAGTTCAAAGCATAGCGCGTATACCTCCGGCGCTCTTTGAGCATGATTCCGTAGCTGGCGCGCAACGAACGGCGCAGATGCTCGCGCAAGATCGGCTTGTCAGTCAAGAAGTCTGCAACCCGTAAGCCAGCTCGCGCCCCATCCGGCCGCGGCACGATGGCGAAGGTCACGGCAGTCCGGCTGGACGAGGATCTGCGTGCGTGCTCGATGACGGAAAACTCGGGATCGAACTCCTGATCGACAAAGAACGCATCTATCTTGTGCTTGGCAAGTAGATCAATGGCTGACGATCGGGCTTGAACCATAGCATTAATGCCAAGCTCTCCTAGACACTCTGACATGGCGCTAACTACGCATGGATCGGCAGAAACCACTACAGCCTGAAGCTCACAGGAGCTGTTCATGTGCCCACTCCATTCAAATTAACCTCCGGGGACAGAATCAACGCGGAACGATTACCAGCGTCTTTAGCACAGCTGGGCGTTTCGCTCTCGCGTCTTGCTGCTCTGGGGGGAGGGTGCGAATCTCGCATGTCTCGGCCAGCGGTGGCGCCTCGAAACTGTAGACGATTGCATCCGACGAACGACTAGACGCAACCCGTGCCGGCGTCTGAACCACGGGAACGACAGTGACGCTGATGTGTAGCGTCGCCGAAGCGCTCTGTTGTGCAGGCGGCTTCACCGATGCTCCTTCCGCATTCAGACTGATTGCAAACAGTGAGCAGGCGATCGCGCACACCAGAGGCAATCTCCTGAACAATTTCCCGAACTGGAACGAAGCTGCCATCGCTGATCGGGACTGATCGTTTTGTGGTAAATGCAATCTTCAGGCCAGTCTCTGGCGAACGCAGATAACACACGTAAGCTGAACGACTTAGTGCTGTCGAATCTGCCAGGAGTCCGGCATTCATAGTGTTTGAATTCTGGACTGCTGTTCAATCTTTGGACACAAGGTCTGCGTGGCTCTATCAGCGGTGTCCGCTATTGCTCAACTCGGAATCAAGTTGATTGAAAGTGTCCGCATCCTCGGGCGTTTGCACCATGCTTTTCCGAAATCGTTTTTGTAGAGGCTCTTATCGGGCAGCAAATTGACATTTCTAGGGCAAAGAGCGGAGCTGTTGTATGCATTTAACTGACTACACTGACAATGGCACACAAGTTGCACTCAATTACGGCGGGACCATATGGCAGAAACAGCTATTGAACCCGCCTTGCAGGCGTTTCTCGAAGGACCTAGGGAAGAGCTTCATCTGGTTTTGTGTTCCCGCACGGCAGAGCTGATATCCGCACTGCAGGAGCGGAAAGTCGAGAAGGCACGGCAAATAGCTGCGCAGCTGCATCAGGCTCTACATTTCTGCGTGAGCGATCGTCCAAGCTACTTTCTCGCGCAGATAGTGACCCTGCTGTACAACGACGATGTCTTTGTTCACTGTGACGAACTTTCGGTCGGGCTTCTCGCGCTTGAACATGAACTCGATCGGCTCCTGCACACTTATGGCCGGCCAGCAGCGTCGTCGATACCGGTATCGGGTTGTCCTGATTCATGGCCAGTTTCGACCCTGGAACCGGAGCTCGAGCACAGTGCAGTTGCCGGGCGATGAATAGGGCCAGGGAGAAGACCCATTGAAATCCACAGCCAAGGAACAGCGGCCGCTTGCCATTGTAGTTGACGACGAGCCGATGATTGGTGACGTCGTGCGCGACGCCCTCGAGGATTTGGAGTTGGAGGTCGTGACCTATACCGATCCCCACGTTGCTCTTCAAAGCATCCGGTCGAAGCGTCCGGAGATCGCCATCGTCGACTTGCATATGCCGGCTATGAGCGGGATGGAAGTTCTGGAGAGAATCACCGCTTTCGATGCGGCGATCGAAGTTTTTTTGCTCACCGGCGATTACTCCACATCCGCGGCGGTTGACGCGATTAAGAATGGCGCTGCCGATTACCTGACGAAACCAATCTCGGTTGCGACCTTGCGCGCACGCGTGGCGAAATCTCTAGAGGATATGCAGATCAAGCGCAACACCCATGCTCTCGACCGGGAACTGGCATCATCGTTCCAGTTTCAAGGGATGGTGGCGCGAAGTCCGCAGATGCTCGACGTCTTTTCGATCATGCGGCGTATCGCTCCCCATTTCCGCACCGTGCTTTTGACCGGACGGTCGGGAACGGGCAAGGAACTCGTGGCCCGTGCGCTGCATGATCTTTCGCCTGCGCGAGAGGGTCGGTTTGTAGTCTGCAATTGCGCGGGTGTGCCGGAAACGCTGGCCGAAAGCGAGTGGTTCGGCTACGTCAAGGGGGCATTCACCGGCGCCAATAAAGATCGCTGCGGATTGTTCGAGCACGCGGATGGAGGAACCGTCTTTCTGGATGAAGTCGGAGAGATGCCTCTTTGCCTGCAGGCAAAGCTACTGCGGGTTCTGCAGAGTCATGAAGTTCAGAGAGTAGGGTGTCCCACCTCGCATAAGCTCGATCTTCGCATTATCGCGGCGACTAACCGCGACCTAAGGCAAGAAACGCTGGACGGCCGCTTCCGAGAAGATCTCTTCTATCGACTCAGCACCGCTGCTATTGCGCTACCCTCACTCATTGAACGAAAGGAAGACCTTCCGCTGCTGCAAAACTATTTTGTGGAGAAGTTTGCGGCGCAGTATGGGAAGAAAATTACAGGGATTAGCCGGCGTGCTCAGAATATTCTGGCCAGCCATCAGTGGCCGGGAAATATTCGCGAGTTGCAGAACGTCATTGGGAACGCGTGCATGATGACCGACGGTCCGGTCATTGACATTGCTCACCTGCCTTCCGAACTGCGCGGCGGGGAGAGGTCCGCGAGCACTTTTCCGAGTGCCTCGATGGCTTTGTCCGACGTACAGAGAGAACACGTTCGGCGAGTGGTGGAGATGGTAGGCGGCAACAAGCTTCGTGCAGCCGAAATCCTGGGCATCAGCAGATCGACGCTTTACGCGTTACTGAGCACAACCGAGAGCATTGGCCCAAAGCTGATGCGCAGTAATTAAGCATTACATCGCGACGCACTGCGATCGCGCTCAGCAACGAAAAAGTGCTGCCCGGCAGCTCGGTCACCGTACTAGTTAGAAACTGTAATACCGTGGTGCTCGTGCAATTGCATGTAGATGAGCTCTGAAGAATGAGAATACTCGTCGTTGAAGACTCAAAATTAGACCGCCATCGGCTCACCGAGTGCCTCAAGGAGTGGCATCTCGAGTTCACCACCGTAGGCGATGGCGCAGAGGCCTGGAGTTTGCTGCAGAATGCTAATCCCCCGGACCTGGTTTTGCTGGACTGGATGTTGCCCGGAATCGAGGGACTGGAGCTTTGCCGAAAAATCAGAACCCTGGGAGTGAACGGAACCTACATCTACACGGTAATGCTGACAGCCAAGAACAAAAAAGCGGATCTGCTGACCGCCATGGCAGCCGGCGCGGACGATTATCTAACCAAGCCCGTTGATACATCGGAGCTGAGAGCGAAGATTCTGGTAGGCAAGAGGATCATCGAGCTGCAGCAATCGCTCAAATTCGCGGCCACACACGACTTTCTCACCAGATTGCTGAACCGGGCCGAGATCATGGCTGGTGTGAGGCGTGAGTTGTCGCGCAGCGATCGGCAAAATAAGCCTGTCGCTGTTGTCCTTGCCGACATCGACCATTTCAAACAGATTAACGATTCACTTGGCCATGCCGCCGGAGATCTTGTTCTCAAAGAGGTCGCATCCCGCCTCCAGTCTGATTTAAGGGCATATGACCTGGCCGGCCGCTATGGAGGAGAGGAATTTCTGCTGGTTCTGCCTGGATGCACCACCGCGGTTGCCGGACGGCGAGCGGACGAGATTCGTGGGCTTATCGCCAAAGACGCAGTCATCACAACCTTCGCCCAGGTACCAGTCACGCTGAGCATGGGAGTCGCTGGGACGGATGTGATAGAGAACGGTAAGCTGGAGGATCTGCTGCAGCAAGCGGACGAAGCTCTATATCGTGCCAAGCTCAATGGCCGAAATCGTGTGGAGATTGTGGCCCCGAAACTTGTTGCTGCTTCCACCCGATAGCCAGCCGTAAATTCTGGGCCGGTTCTGGCGCCGGAGACTCGAGACGTGTGCCTCTGTTTGTCTTGCTGCGTCGGAGAGACGCGCATGGGTAACTGTCTGTCCCGAAACACATATCTAAAAACTTTCTAATCTGAAAGTAGCGGCTTTACGCGGACACCGAAGTAATTGCCGCAACAGCTTCACACGCACGCTTATCGATAAAACTGCCTCATATTAGTGGGAAGCGTAGCGTTCATGAGAGTTACAGTTTCAGCAGCGCGCATTGCTCGGCTATCTCGATACTGGAAAGCCTTCAGTAGTTATCTCTGTATCGTTGTCATTATTAATTCACAACTGTTTTCAGAAAATGAGTGGGTTGCACAAGTGCGTCAGGAAGTAGCGGCGAATGATCTCAAGCGAGCCGCCACAATTGTGAAGGCAAGACTCGATGCATATCCGGACGATCTCGATGCCCAGGCTTGGCGCGCACGGATTTTATCGTGGACCGGTCATTTGCCGGAAGCCGAAGCTCTGTACCAACAGGTGTTGCGCCGAGCTCCGAACGATGTGGATGTGCTGCTCGGTTTGGCCGATGTTCTGTTCTGGGAAGGCAAGATTCGGGAATCATCCAGCGTACTCGACCATGCTGAGCAAGTGCAGCCTTCCAGCCGCGAAATAGAAGAACGTCGCACACGAGTGCAAGCCGCCATGCGGGATCACAACTCCGGAGTTGCTGGGAATGACAACGGCACTGCACGGCCTGAGCCACACAGCACCGATCTCTACCGTTACTCGGTCATCATTGGCAGCCAAGCAGACCTGTTCAATTACAGCGATGCTGCGCAAACCCAAAATATAGGCTTTTCGATAGCGTGGAACTCGCGCTGGAACTCGACATTCTCCGGGAGTAGTTACCGCAGAGTCGGACAAGCTGCCGAGCAGTTGTCGACTGGCGTCAGCTATCGCCCGGACGCCAATCAAACTTTTTCGGTTTCCTTCGGAGGAGCCAGCCACCAGCAGATCGCTCCTATCCGACAGATCACCGCCGACTACGACCGCGGAACCCATTGGCGCATTGGGCTATTGAGAGGAGTCGAGTTCACAGCACACTGCTCAGCGCTTTGGTTTGACAGCTCACGGGTTTCCATCCTGGGAGGAAGTGCCGTCGCGTACCTGCCGAAAGACTGGTGGTTAACCTTCGTCGGCAACGCGGCTCGGACCAAATTCGCAGGCCTGTCGCCGACATGGTCACCGTCGTTATCTACGAAGGTCTCGGCGCCAGTCTTCCCGCGGCTGCGTGCCGAAGCGGGATTCGGCGTTGGCGCGGAAAACTACTCCAGCGTAGATCAGATCGGCCGAATTTCCGCCCGGACATATGCAGGAGGAGTTCATTATTCGCTCACGAGAGCCCAATCTTTCTCGACCTGGATGGCGTATCAGCAGCGGTCTGGAGGTATAACGCAGACCAGTATCGGATGTGGATATGCATTCCATTTCTGATGCGTTCACTGATTTTGCTCTGCGCGCCGCGCTGGCCTCGCTGAGCACCATCATCGCCTTGCTTGCATTTATCGTGTTGCGCCGGTGCTATCGAAATTGGCATTTCCGGAAGCTGGATGCGGTCGGGTTTGCCTTTCGCCGCCAATGGGATGACCTCTTGAGCCTTCGCATTCCTGCCACATCCTGGCGATGGAGCAAGTTTAAGCGCCTGGTAGTCGAGCGGATCGTGCTCGACAGAATGGGCACCGCTTCGGAATCGGAATGCAGAAAGATTCAGGAATTTATCCGTAGCTCCGCCTTGCTGGAAAGACGCGTGTGGGAGGCCTCATCGGCTCCTCGACATCAAAGACGGGAAGCATTGCTCGCATTGGGGCAGAGTCGCCTTCCCGAGGTTCTTACGGTGTTGTCGCAAGCGGCAGAAAGCAGGGATGCAATGATTCAGGATGCCGCTCTCCGCGCGCTTGGCTACATGGAAAGCGCTGAGGCAGCCATCATCATTCTGCAGCGGCTAGCCTCGCGCAAGCTGATGGTATCGCAACTTACCGTCAAAGATGCCTTGCTACGGTGTTGCCGCAGCCAGCCCGGGCTACTTCTGCCCTACCTGAACCTCGACAGCACAACCCATTTGTTTCTTTCCAGAATTCTCGGTGAGGTCGCCAAGCCGGAGATTGCCGAGG
>DATEMI010000460.1:0-4179 GCA_035275665.1 Terriglobales bacterium
CGCAACGGAACCGGCGGCGGTAGCCGGTGGGTCGGACCGATGCCCACAGGCATCGGTCCGAGCGAGCGAGAATCGGAATAGCGAGACCCCGTGAAACTCGATGCAATTGTTTAATGGTTCTCGATGTTTTCGGAGCTCCTGACATTCACGTGTCACTCGGAACGATGCTTCACGCATCGCTCCGACCCGCCGCCTACCGGCGCCGGTTCTGTTTTCCACAACGAACCACGGATCAACCTTGACAGCCGATTCCCAAATCGGTAATTCTGTTCTCGGTCAACTACCGCTGTGACTCGGCAGAAACGAGCCACGAGCCACGGATCAGGCCAGCAAGAGCGACGGTCTCATAATCCGTGGTTCGAGAACCACAATAAGCAATAAGCGATAGGGCAAGAGGCTGAAGCCGATCCGCAAGCGCCTCTTCGCTAGCCTTTAACTGGTTCTCACCTATTGCCTGTCGCCTATTGCTTATTGCCTCCTCAAGCAAATCACCCAATCGCGAAATTCTCCTCTTTCCGCTACCCTAGTGCGCATGGCGCACGCACACACTGAAGTCATCCATGTTGAGCAGCACTTCTCCTCCGGCGATCTGGTGCGGGACATCGTGATCGGCATGGCCGACGGGCTCACTGTTCCGTTTGCTCTCGCAGCCGGGCTTACCGGCGCGGTGAGCGTTACCAAGCTGATCGTGCTCGCCGGCCTTGCTGAAATCGCCGCCGGTTCAATCGCCATGGGACTCGGCGGATATCTCGCCGCTAAGGGCGATGCGCAGCATTACGAGAGCGAGCGCGAGCGCGAGGAGCGCGAGATCGTGGAGCGCGTGCGCGATGAAGAGCAGGAGATCTACGACATCTTCCACACCTACGGCGTCAGCGAAGAAGAGAGCACGCCGGTGCTTGCGGCACTCAAGCGCAATCCCGAGGCCTGGGTGGACTTTATGATGCGTTTCGAATTGGGACTGGAGAAGCCCGAGCCGCAGCGCGCGCGCAACAGCGCCGCGACCATTGCGGCGTCGTACGTCTTCGGCGGATTTATTCCGCTCATGCCCTACATCGTGCTCAGCAATATCTACTCCGCCCTCACCTGGTCGGTGCTGATCACCCTGGTTGCGCTCGCCGTTTTCGGATACATCAAGGGACGCGCGACCGGAATGTCTCCTTTGCGGAGTTCGATTCAAACTACACTGACTGGCGGACTCGCCGCCGCTGCGGCGTTCGCGCTGGCGCGGCTTTTCTCGAATCATTAGTAGCAGTCAGCAGTCAGCAGTCAGCACTCAGCGCAACAATCAGTGTGTTAATTTGTCGGATTGCGGAATCTACTTCTGCTTTGATCGCGCTCAACTTTGCTCAGGAGAGCCGTTAGCATTCGCTTCACTTCGGTGCCGTCTTTGTGCAAGGGTGCGTGTTCGACGTCCGCCAAGTAGCCGAGATCGCGAGAAAACAGTAGATGATATTCGAGTTCTGAGGCTGAGCCCATTGCCATCTGAAGAAAACGGTGAAAGTCGGCATTGCTGCCTCTTCCGCACCCCTCTGCAATGTTTGCAGCAATCGAGGCCGAGCAGCGACGTATCTGACTCGTGAGGCCAAATCGCTCGTCCAGTGGAAAGGTCTTGGTGAGCCGGTAGACCTCCAGTGTCAGCCTGTGGGCTTTTTGCCAAACGTCCAGATGTCGAAAAGTCTTTCATTGGAATATCCAGAATGGAAAATCTAGCCGCGAAATTCTACTGTAAGAAGCCATCTTTGTGCTGAGTGCTGACTGCTGAGTGCTGACTGCTGAGTGCGAACGACGCACGCCAATCGCCGCCACAGAAGCAAACAGCCGGTTCGTAACCGCATCGTTAGACATATGGCAAGAAAACACATCATCACCGTGCTGCTGATCGAGCCGGAGATGCCGGAGGGAGTTTCGGCCCGCAAACTTGTCGTGGAAACTGCGAAGCACAACGTACTCAGCGCTTACGGTGGACGCGAAGGGCTGTATCTATTCGAGAGGTTTCCGCAGGTGGATGCCGTTGTGATTCATTCCGAATTGAGCGACATACGTTGCGACGAGGTAGCCGCGCAGGTGCGCGCCAAAGACAAACGGATTCCCATTGTGGTCCTATCTCCCAGCGCGCAGGCATGCGCCAGTCCCGCGGTGAACCACACCCTGCCCAGCCACGAACCGAAAGCGCTGCTCGAGTACTTCGCGGATCATCTGGGCGCCTCGACGAGAAATTAATCATCTCCGACGCTCGTTCCTCATCGGCAAACTGTAATCCTCTGTCATCCTGAAGCGCTTCTTTTGCGCGAAGGATCTCCGGCAATCTCTCCTACCGAATTGCCGCCCGTAGGGCTCTTTCACGAGAGCCAACGTTTTGGGTCAAAAACCTTTTGAGCGCATTTAAGTCGGAAGTGTTTCGGGAGGTCCTTCGCCCAACCCAAGGGCTCAGGATGACAGATGTTACTGAGCTGATCATGACCGGAATAATTCCGTGAGTCGTGCCGTCTCAAATGACTTTCACCATGACCTTCCTCAGCCCTGCAAAACCTTGAGCTTTGTCGAGGGATCCTTTTCCTCCGGATGTGTTCTCATTACTCCATGCTCCGCAATCTCCTTCGCCAGTTTCGCGCAGAGGCGCCGGCGGTGTTTACGCTGGCGTGGCCGCTGGTGCTCGCCGAAATCGGATGGATGGCGATGGGCATTGTGGACACGATCATGGTCGGCCACATGCGCAACAGCGCCGAAGCGATCGGCGGAGTGAGCCTGGGCAGCGTCATCTTCTATACAGCGGCGATCTTTGGTGGGAGTTTGCTTTACTCGCTCGACACCAAAGTTTCGCAGTCGTTTGGCGCGGGCGATCTGGAGGACGCGAATCATTCGCTGCTCAATGCGCTGTACATTGTCGTGCCGCTTACGCCGGTTCTGATGCTGTTCATCTGGTACGCGGGCAGACTGCTTCCCCATATGGGAGTGAATCCCGGAGTGCTCGCTCAGACTCTTCCCTTCCTGCAGGCGATGAACTGGAGTACTCCACCGCTGCTGCTTTACTTTGCTTTCCGACGATATCTGCAGGCCGTCGATCTGGTGAAGCCGGTGACGTTCGCGCTCATCTCGGCGAACATCGTGAATGCCGTCGGTGATTGGGTGCTGATCTATGGCCACTGGGGTTCGCCTGCATTTGGCGTCGCGGGCTCGGGATGGTCAACTTGTCTTTCGCGCGCTTACATGGCTGCGGTGTTGTTCGTCGCTCTAATCATGCAGCATCGGCAGCAGAAGCTGCCGTTGTTCCAGCCGCCGTATCGTCCCGATTTTGGACGCATCGCTGAACTGCTGCGCATCGGTCTGCCGGCGGCGACGCAGATTCTGTTCGAAATCGGCGTCTTCGCCGCTGTTACGGCGCTGATCGCGAGACTCGATGCAGCTTCAGTTGCGGCACATCAGATTGCGCTCAACTGCGCCAGCTTCACTTACATGGTTCCGCTGGGCATCAGCTCGGCCGCAGCGGTGCGCGTCGGGCAAGGAATCGGGCGAGGAGATCCTGCAGGCGCGGGCCGGGCCGGTTGGACGGCGATCGCGATGGGCGCATTCTTCATGAGCTGCGCGGCTGTGGTGCTGGTGCTCGCTCCGCATCTCATCGTGCGCGTCTTCACGCCTGACCAGCAGGTCATGCGCATCGGGGTAAATCTGCTATACATCGCCGCGGCGTTTCAGCTCTTCGACGGTCTGCAGACAGTCGCTACCGGCGCGCTGCGGGGTGCGGGCGAAACGCGCATTCCCATGTTCAGTTCGTTCGTCGCGTACTGGGTGATTGGACTGCCGCTCGGCATGTATCTCGGATTCTCGCGTCACCTTGGCGCACTCGGATTGTGGGCCGCGCTGGCGATCTCGCTCATGGTGATTGGGACTGCGTTAGTGTTTGCTTGGCGTGTGAAGGTGCGCGAGCTTGCCGCACGCGAGATGGTGATGGTGTAACAAAATTGGCGCAGATCCATCGTGCGGGTTGGAAAATGAACAAGGTCGTGAATGTTTCTCTCAGAATCGTCGGGACGTTGCTTGCAGCGACGGTCGCATCGTACTTCGGCTTCATCGTATCTGGGATGGCCGTTCAGCACTGGTATGTAACTCATGCGACCAAGGAATTGCACTCTGATGGGCAAGCCGGACTCGGAATCTTCGTTGGAGCCCTCTATGGTGGCT
>DATEMI010000461.1:0-11928 GCA_035275665.1 Terriglobales bacterium
ACTTTCGATGAGGTCGGCATGCTTACTGGCGTCGCCCTCGGAGAGGACGGACAGGAACTAGGCTCAATGGGAGTAGACTTCGCCGACTACGATCATGATGGCAAGCTCGACCTGTTGGTCACCAACTACACCAACCAGGTCAACAACCTCTACCGCAACCTCGGCAACAACGCCTTCTCGGACATGGCTTGGCCGGCAAAAATCGGTCAGCCATCTTTTCCCTATGTAAAGTGGGGCACCGGTTTCGTGGATTTCGACAATGACGGCTGGGTGGACATATTCGTTGCCAATGGGCACGTCTATCCGCAGGTGGACGCCATTCCCGGCAGTCCTGGTTACAAAGAGCCCATGCAGATGTTCCGTAACACTCACCATGGAACATTTGAAGATATTTCCAAAGCCTCAGGCGTCTTCGACATCGCACCCGAATCGCGACGCGGCGCTGCTTTTGGCGACGTTTATAACGATGGCAACATGGACATTCTGGTTCTCAATATCGGACAGCCACCCTCGCTGCTGATCAACAAAACCCGCAACAGTAACCACCGCGTTGCTTTTCAGTTGATTGGAACCAAGAGTAATCGTGCCGCCATCGGCGCGCGAATCACCATTCACGCGGCCGGAGGCGCTCAGTTCAATGAAGTTCGCGGTGGGGGCAGCTACCTTTCGCAGAATGACCTCCGGCTGCACTTCGGGCTGGGCGCTGACGAAAAAATGACCGAAGTGGACATAGATTGGCCGAGCGGAAACAAAGAGGTATTACACGATTTAGTCGCCGACTCTATCTACGTTATTAAGGAGGGACAGGGTATTGAGAAAAGCACGCCACTGCCTCCCGCCAATAAGGCAGAATCCGCAAGCTCGGTTGCGCACAAGTAGGAGATGGCGTTTCCATGCCAGAGGCTGATCATTTATCGGTTGCTCTTTGTACCTCGGCGATCTTCGCATCGTCGCATCGCTGACGAATGATGTTCTGCTAGGGAGCAGCAAAGTCCAGCTAGACTTTCACGGGCAGAGGCTCGCACCGAAGACTTAACTGCTTGCGTGGATTCACGAACTACGAGTTCAGGCTCAAACGTAATCTGTTCCCGAAACGGTTCTGAGCCGAGCAGCCGGTTGAGCGCGCATTGTGCCGCCGTCCTTCCCAGTTGGGTTAAGGGTTGTCGGATCGTGGTCAGACGTGGATTGTTGAAGGCGGCGACGTGAATGTCGTCGAGCCCGATGACGGAAACATCTGCCGGCACGCGCAGGCCGAAGTCTTGCAGGGCGCGAATGGCGCCGATTCGCCGACATGTCGTTGAATGCGACCACAGCTGTAAAACGAAGATGCTGCGCGAGCAATTGCTGCATCACCGGATATCCCAATTCGGGAGAGCTGATGTCCTTCTCCAATTGAACGACGAGCTTCGGGTCGATGGTGATGCCCATCTCCCAGAAACTTCTACGATGCTTTTCCAGCGGTCTTCCGAATCGCAGCTGAACGGCTGCCCGCGCATAAACGCGATACGCCGGTGGTCGGTATCGACTTCGTTCTGTACCGTAACAAGCGTTGATCTTCACTCCCTCACTCGCAAGCGCCCCTATTAAGAATTGCGGGATTAATGATTTTATATTGTGAAATATAATTTTCACAGCTTGACAAGAAACGCTGGCCGCCGCCACTATGCTTGCCGCACATCGTGAATATGCAATTGGTAGCTGCCTAGGCGGACTAAGTGCCTGTGCGGCTGAAGCGAGGAGCTAAAGTGTCAATCGAGCTGAAGAGGAAAAAATTCTGCGGTTTCGCCTTTATTTGTCTCTTTAGTCTGGCTTTGGCCACACCGGCTGCTGCGCAGATGACGATTACGGGGCGCTTCTCAGGCACCGTCGTTGACCCTTCCGATGCCGCAATTCCCGGCGCAACGGTTACGGTTTCCAATCTGGGAACCGGACTTCAGCGTACTGTGACTACCGATGCGAGAGGGTTCTTTGTCGTGACCGATCTGCCGGTTGGCGACTACAGCCTGACAGTGGATCAGAAATCCTTCGGCCGAGAAACTAAGAGCGGATATCACATCGATCCGGACGCCCGCGTCACCGTAAATTTCAAATTGAAACCGGGTACCGTGACCGAGACGGTAGAAGTCTCGGGAGCGGTCGAAACCGTGAATACGACCTCAGGAGAGATCTCGCACGTAGTGGATGCGCAACAGGTGCAGAGCCTCCCGTTAAATGGCCGGAACTATGGCGAACTCGTGACCCTGATGCCGGGAGTGGCAGTCACAGACGAAAACGAGATGGCAGTGACTACCAGCCTCACCGCGAGCCCTTTCTCGGTCAATGGTATTCGAACTGACCAGAACCTTCACACGGTAGATGGTGGATACAACCTTGACTCCGGCTCGAATGGAAGTTTGATTAACAACGTCGGGCTCGATTTCGTGCAGGAAGTCAGCGTTAAGAGCTCCAACTTCTCGGCGGAATACGGTAGGGCCGCAGGCGCCGCTATCAACGTCGTTACGAAGAGCGGCGGCAATCACTTCCACGGGGGCATCTCGGAATATTTTCGGAACGATTACCTCGATGCAAAGGACTACTTCTCGCCTGTGAAGCCGGAGCTGCGCTTCAACAATCCGGCATGGGATTTGGGCGGCCCGATCAAGCGCGACAAACTTTTCTTTTTTATCGGCGAACAATGGAAATACGTTCGCACCGCTGCTGCGGCCACGCGAGTCACAATGCCGACCACGTCCGAGCTCTCTGGCGACTTCCGCGATTGGAATTACAAGGGGGCTCCTCTGACGCTGAAAGTACCCACCGGAGCTCCTGCAGGATGCACGATTACGAATAATGTGTTAAGTCCGCAATGCGTTACACCCGACGGAAGAGCCATTGCCGCTCTTTATGGCGCAATGGAAAAACAAGCGGCTGCCTTGTCTAATCAGGGTGTGCTGAACAATACGACTTACCAGGATCCCAATCCATTTGATTCACGCGAAGATTTTGCTCGCGTCGACTACTCGCTCACGCAGCACCAGAGCATGTATCTGCGTTACATTCATGATGAGTTCAGTATTTTGCTGCCCGACGGTTTCTCCTGCGCTTCAAGCGTTCCCAGTTGTTCAGAGACCCGCAGCCGTCCCGGCACCAGTTATCAGTTGGCTCATACCTGGACGATTACGCCTACGCTGGTCAATGAGGCCAAGATCAACGCCTCGTGGAATGGTCAGCGCTTGATACCAGTCGGCGATGCGTGGAAGCGCGCTACGTATGGCTTCACGTACTCTCAGATCTTCCCCAACGGCGGGGGACGTTTTCGCAATAGCATTCCCGACATAATGATCCAGACCTTTCAAACTATTAAAGGACAGTCTCATGCTCTGCTGTCCCCCACAACGGACATTGTTCCTAGTGACAATCTCACGTGGAGCCATGGAGCGCACACGCTCAAGACTGGCGCGGTTGTTATTCGCAACCGTAAAGATCAAAACTCCCGCTCGCTGTACGCCGGCGCAATCACGTTTACGGGCAGTACTCCAAGCAGCAGCAATAACAGCTCGGGTAACGCTCTGGCTGACGCGCTGATGGGCAACTACAACAAGTACGAAGAAGCGTCAGACGATCCAATCGGCAAATTCCGGTATACACAGTACGCGGCGTATGCAACCGACAACTGGAAAGTATTGCGCAACCTAAGTCTCGAATTGGGAGTGCGTTACCAGTACGCCGTGCCCTGGTACACGCAAGGCAACACGCTCGTGAACTTCGATCCCAGCCTCTACAACCCTGCCCAGGCGGTCACGGTGACGCTGAAAGGCAGCATCGATCCCACGAAGGGCGGAAATCCCTTCAACGGGCTGGTTCGGGCAGGATCTTCGGGAATTGCCACGATTCCGGGCGGAGCACCGACAGCTCTCTACCAGGCGCAGAGCAACTGGGCGCCGCGTGTGGGCTTTGCCTTCGCACCATTCCATGATGACCGCACGTCGATCCGCGGCGGCGTTGGCATCTTCTATGACACGCCAGAAGGCAACATGATCTTTGACGAAGCATCGAATCCGCCCTATTCAAACAGCAGTGTGCTGCAGTTCGGAAATGTCGCTAATCTTGGCTCCAATTCAACTGGGGGACAAAGTACGGGTGTGCAGAACATCTCTGCGGTCGATCCGAATGCTAAACAGTCCTACAGCACCAGCTATAGCCTGAGCGTTCAACAGGAGATGCCCGCGAATATCTTTCTCGAAATGGCATACGTGGGTAATCAGGCTCATCATCTGTTCCGAAAGCCGGACATCAACATGCCCAGCCTCGCCACCCTCCTCGCCAACGAGGCATTGCCCAGCGCACAGCAGGCCACAAGCATCAATGCGCTTCGGACCTACAAGGGCTACGGCACAATTAACATGTTCCTGACCGATGCCAATTCCAACTACAACGCTCTGCAGATGTATCTCACGAAACGACAGGGTGATCTCACTCTGACGGCCAGCTATACGTTTTCAAAAAGCCTGACCGACAGCGGAGGCGGCTCTGAGGACGTGCGCAACAGTGGCAACAACGACAACATCGAGGATGCCACCATGCGCCTCCTGAACTACGGACCGTCAGGCTTCGATCACACACACATCTTCGTTTCCACTTTTACCTATCGCATGCCATTCTTGCGAGATTCGCACAGCTTCTTAGGCGAGGCGTTCGGAGGATGGGAACTCAGCGGATTGACTCAGGTGCAGAGCGGCGGACCCTACACCATCACTGCCGACAGCACTTTTGGTGGTAAGAACTTCAGCTTCCGACGGCGTGCGGAATACATTGGCGGTCCCATTCAACTCTCAGATCCAGGCGCCGATCAATGGTTTAATACTGCGGCGTTTGCGGCTGCTCCTCCAGACGTATTGGGTAATAGTGGGGCCGGCATGGTGCGTGGACCTGGCCTCTACAAGTGGGATTTCTCGTTGCGCAAAGAGTTTGCTTTGCACGGCGAGAACACGAAACTGCAATTCCGGGCGGATATGGTAAATGCCTTCAATCACACCAATTTCCGCTTCAGTACAACTTCGGCGCTACTGTCTAACAATGGAATCATTGGAAATGGCTCCTATGGTGCTCCCAGTAGCTCCGGACCAGCGCGCAACGTGCAGCTTGGAATGCGCCTGACGTTCTAAGGCGGAGCTTGCCTGACGCGCAAGTCCGGGCCCTCTGCACCGGGCTGGGACCTTCGTGTTACTTCTGCGGTCTTAAGCGATCTCTAGGAAAGTCGTTGGAATGTCCTTTGCTGAGACGCTCACCTCTGACTTTCCGCCGTTGCGTTTTAACGAGATCACCGCGCGTCCGTTGTAGAGTTCGACTACCCGCGCTCCAGTGTCCGTACCCAGATCGTCAATCAGAGTGCCGTCTCCCGCAATTCCGAAACGGACTTGGTTCCGCGCGCCGAGGCAGAGCACGCCGTTGGAATCGAACAACTGGGTCTCGATTGTGACTGTATCGGCGTTTCGGTTGAGTTCACGTAAACGAAGCTGCGCCGCCTTGCCCCACTTCTGCGTTTGATACTGGAAGTGAATCTCGTCTTCAACCGTGCCGTTGCCTTTGCGGCCCACAGCACGTACGTGATTTTCCGGTGCAAGCTGGACCATCCAGCGCAGGCCGGCGGCAGGGAAGTCCTGGCTGTTGCGTTTCTTCACTCCTTGCGACTGCTCGTTGACGAACAGCTCGACTGTTTCGCAATTGGAATAGACCTTTATTAGTTTCTGCTCGCCGGGATCACCCCAGCGGACCGGCCAGGTATGGCCGTAGATGTGCGCCATCGGCTTCTCAGCCCAATAGGACTGGAAGACGTAATAGCCCTCCTTGGGCGTGAAGTCGCGTTCAACTAATCCCTTCTGGTTCACTTTGGGAATTGGATTCTCCGGCCGCTCGGGCGTCGAGAAATCTTTGAAGATCCATTGCGCCGAGCCGGTGAGCAGAGGCATCGTCTCCTGCTCTTTCAAGTGCCAGTCGAAGAGATTGCAGATGTATGTCTCCGACCAGTCGCCGTCGCGTGAGGCGCGAGAGATTCCGCCAGTGCGCAGGAAGTCGAGTCCGCGCTCGTCGGTTCCTTTTCCGGTCGCGATCTGCGCGATCACGTTGTCCGGGTCTTCGGAATGGCGGCGAGCATGGCTGTCTCCGCCCCACTCCATGTGAATGAAGTGGTTTACTCTCTGCATCTCTTCTTCGACCGAGCTCTTGTACTCGGTGTAGCGTCCGCGATACCAGCCCGCCCAGATCGATGGCGAGTACACATCGGGAATATCTTTGGCGAAGTCGCAGCGACGAATGCTCGTCAGGCGCGTGGGATCGAGCTTGTGAGCCTCGTCATTGAGCTGCGACATAAACGCGCGGATCGCCTGCTGATCTTCCGACGGAAATTCTCCCGGCCAATCATCTTCATTGCCCAGTCCCCAGAGGATCACAGCAGGGTGGTTGTAGTGCTGATCGATCATGTTGCGCAGCATGCGATGCGCCTGCTGTTGCCAGGCGTCGTTGCCGATCCCGCTGCGGCACCACGGTATCTCTTCCCAAACCATGATGCCGAGCTCATCGCAGAGGTCGAGGACGATGCGCGACTGCTGGTAGTGCGCCAGTCGAATGAAATTCGCGCCGACGTCTTTGATCATCTGCATCTCTTTGCGAATCAGGTCTTCGGTCATGGCGGCGCCAAGGCCGGCGTGATCTTCGTGTCTCTGCGTTCCACGAATGAGCAGACGTTCTCCATTCAGCTTGAATGGCCCGTGCGTCACGAACTCGAACTGGCGGATGCCGAAGCGTTCGCTGGTTGTCATCTCGCCTTGTGGTCCGCTCAGAGTCACTTCGCAGCGATGGAGCGATGGAGTCGAAGGCGACCACAACTGCGGCTTCGGGATTGTGAATTTTGCAAGTTCGAGCTCGCCATTCCAAGCAGAGAGCTTCTGCGCTGACGAGTGAACGCTCTTTCCTGAGGGATCGAAGACGCGAAGAGCAATGTTCAGCGAATCCGACGCGGAAGCCGGATTGTAGAGTTGTCCACCGACCCTCACATCAGCCGAACCATCTCGATTCAAGACTGGAGCGATGTGTACCCGCTCCATCGAGACAGCAGGGACATAGACGAGGTTCACGTATCGATAGAGGCCTCCATAAAGATTGAAATCGCTGAAATCCGAAGGAAGCATTTCCAAGTCGCGCGAATTATCGCAAACGATCGCCAGCGGAATGCCATTCTTGTTTTGCTGATTTACTTGCGCCTCGGCTGCCGCTTCCGTGATATCGACGATCCACTCGTCGTAGCCGCCTACGTGCTCGCCTCCAATCTGATCGGTGTCGATAAATACTTTCGATTTCTGACCGGCGCCCTCAAAATGCAGCAGCGTGCGTCCGTTAGGGAACGGATTGCCGAGTTTCAGATTGGCACGGTACCAGCCTTGTCCGCGGTAATAGTTCGTGTCGGGATCCACAGCGTCGCGAGCGTTGAAGCATTGGGGAAGTTCGACCTGGCTCCAATGCTCTTTGCTTTTTGCGAATGAGCCGTGCCAAACGTCCCAGGGGCCGCTCAGAGAGCTTCGACAGTGCTCCCAGCCCGTGATCAGTCGCTCGCAATTTTGTTTTGGACTCCGTTGATTGGCCGCGAGCGCCGAAGGCGCAGCGAATGCGCTGGCAGTTACGAGAGCCGAGGTCTTGAGAAAGTCACGACGGGTGAACTTGTTCGATTGATCCATGTCCTCGCCACCAACTTACCGCAAAATTCACTTCGCGCCTTGCTGCAGATTGGAAACGTAGGTCTCGAAAAAGGGAACTCGGGATCTTAGCGCGGTTGTGCATCCAGACTCGCTGCCTGACTGCTTCTGGACAGCCTACCGGGCCAGATGGAGCGGGTTGTCCTTTGATTCCCGACTCGGGAAAGCGCCCCATATGCGCTTCTTTTCCATCCCCATGTTCACGACCGAGAACCTCTTCCGCCCATAATTGCGTCGGCTACTAACCGCTGGGACGCTCGTCTGCTTCGCTCAACGGCAACCGGCTGCTGCGTTCCGCTGAGAGGCACCCAATGGAGTCAGCGCCGGTGGCGGAGCATCCTCGATTCGGCGAAATTGCTGATCGCGCATGTGACTGGTCGTGCCTGATCGAGCCGTATCCCTGAGTTGCCGGTAAGTCTCGGTACGTCGAGCAATAAATTGCTCTGGCGGTTGATGCAGTTGTAAGTGCCGTCGGCGGTGTATTGGACCAACCACTCGTCATTACCAGTGCCGTTGCTGTAGGTGGATTGAACGATCTATATATTAAAATGTTGATTGACCCGATGTATCAGCAGGTAATTGAGCTAATTCCTATTATGGAACATAGAGAATGCCGGAAACGATGGAGTGCTCCACTTCGATCCGCGTTGATTGGCCCTGACGGAAGTTCCGCCTGGTTGTGGTCTTAATCACGCGGCAGCTTCGGCCAAGAACTCTTCGATGATCCTGTTATCGCTGTTATCCTGACCACGTTTCCCCACGCAAGAAAAATGGAGTTCGATTCCGGCTTCGAACCCCCGCGCCTGGGTGTTGCGAGCGGAACGAGAAATCAGACTGTGCCGCCCAGAATGTCACGCTCTTAAAAAAACGAACTGCTGTTCTCGTCTTTCTTGCTGACGCCTGTGAGCATGGGGGCTGAAAGGCGCGCCGACTAGCGCATCAGCGAAGTAGACCTTCTCAAACGTGAATAAGCTTCTCCTCTTTGACTCCATTCTCCACATCCGTATGACAAGCTCTGGTTCAAGCGCGCTGATCTCGCACGTGGAGGAACATTAGTCTTTGCCATGGGAGCGTCGCCCAAATAAAGAGCTTCGTACAGTTGCCTCGGCCGCTCCTCCATCACTCACGCCTGATACCGCTTACACTCTTATGGTGACGAATATGTAGTGAATGACGGAGGTTCCCGGTTGAAAGCGTTTACTTACTCCGTTGTTGACGGATCGTTGCTATACACTTCTTGCGGTGATTCAAGTAAACCGCGCAGTTGCGAAGCTCGAAAACGATAACCTCTCGCCTTCATTCCACCTCTTGAAATGCCGCAGTACCCACACAGCTCTCTCCCAGTACGGAACGTTACATTTGTGCAACGAATGTTATATGGCTCCTATTTCTTTTCTCTCCGGTGCTGCTGCATACTAGCGCGCGAACTCTGGATATGCGGCATGCACAGCCGCTACAGGCAGCCAGCAGTTACTCAGGCCGGATCATTTCAAACGCTCACTGCCGCTTTTTGCAAGAAAAAACATTACGAGGAGCAGATATGGGGATTTTGCGGTCTTTCCTCCGCCGGAAGATCACTCAGTCGGCGACAGTAGCTCTCGCCTTCTGTTTGTCGCTCGTTGCCCCGGGCAACGTTACCGCTCAGTCGCTGGCCGGCATCAACGGCGTGGTGACTGACCAGACTGGTGCGGTTGTGCCCAATGCCAAGGTGACGATTACCAATACCGCCACCAACATTAGCCGCGCCACGAACACGACATCGGTGGGCACGTATTACATCACCGACCTGATCCCGGGTACGTATTCGGTAAAGATCGAGGCATCAGGTTTCAAGACGTTTGTCAGCAACTCTGTCAACGTCCAGACAGCAACGGTTTCGACCGTGAATGCCACCGTGCAAACGGGTACCACAACCGAAACGGTTGAGGTGACCGCCTCTCCGATCAGCCTCCAGACCGAACAGCCGCAAGTCAGCACCACGATTGAAACGGAGATGCCCGCGGAGCTCCCAACCCTGGTTTCCGGAGAGGCTCGGCAAATCGACCACCTGATGTTCCTCGCACCCGGCACGACCGGCGACACCTTCAGCCATCGCATCAATGGAGGGCTGGATATGCAGAATGAAGTCGTCTTCAACGGCATTCCAGTTTCTTTCGCCGAGACTCAGGGTTATCAGGAGATCGATAATCCGCCGTTTGACATGGTGAAGGAATTCACGGTACAGCAGGGTGCCTTCTCCGCGCAGTACGGCTTAGGCCAGGGCGTAGTCCAGTACCAGTTCAAGTCTGGCGGAAACTCGCTGCATGGTGACGCATTCAACTTTTATCGCGACAGCTTTTTCGACGCTCCCGGAGTGCGTGGACCACTTTCCGGCCCTGGTGACCGCAACCATGTGCCGCGTGATCACGAGATCGACTATGGTTTCAATCTCGGCGGACCGGTGATGATCCCCAAGCTCTATGACGGGAGGGACAAGACCTTCTGGTTTTTCAGTCTTGATCATTTCCGCCAGGCGCGCTCGCGGTCGAATGTAACGCTGCCTCTGCCGGCATTCGTCAAAGGAGACTTCAGCGGGCTCAAAGATCCGACAACAGGCGCGGCGATTCCCATTTACGTTCCGATTTCGTGGGCTTCAAACCCCGCGCTCATTCCAGCAGGTTGCAATCCCGGCGCTGCACCTGGCCAGCAGTTCCCAGGGAACATTATCCCCGCCAGTTGCATCAGCAAGACAACAGCATCGCTGCTTCCGTTAATACCAGCGCCTACGAACGCAAGTAGCGAGCTCAAGAACTTTCAGCCTTCTACAACTCCAGAAACAGTTCAGCCTATCTGGGGTTTTACTGTTGACCACAATTTAACTACGAAGCAGTCTCTCCACGGAGCTTATTGGCGCGACAAGCGAAGCCAGCCGAGTAACGCCTGGGTCAATAATCCTCTGAATACCGATAGAAACCTTTTTTACGTCGGTACTGGTTTCAATGTCAGTTACTCTAACGCGCTCACGCCACATCTAGTGTTGACGGGAGGTTTTCAGTGGCTGGGAGAGCTGAATCCGCAGTTCATGCCGAGTCAATATAAGTTCCCTGCAGCGCAACCGATTCCGGGCCAGGCTCAACAGTATTTACCCCAAATTAGCTTCGACGGAGGCGCATGGAATCCGAGCGCCGGCAGCGGCGTCAATCAATTCAGCACTTCGTGGCCGTTCTCGGTCAACAGGAAGCTGGGTCTGACATGGGCAAACAATTGGCTCTATAACAAGGGACGGCATACGATGAACTTTGGCGTCGATATCCGCCGCTCCTATCAGGACGATCACGAGTGTCAGCAATGCGCGGGTAATATGCATTTCAGCGCCTCGACAACGTCAGCTCCGACGGATACATCGGCCAAAACCAGCGGCGCTGCATTTGCCAGTTTCTTGTTGGGTGACGTGAACAGTGCTTCCCGGCAGTTTGCCGCCGAGAGTAAATTGCGGAACAAGTACTTCGCACCGTACTTCCAGGACAACATCAAACTTACTCCGAAACTGACCGTTAATGCCGGTTTGCGCTGGGACCTGGCATTCCCGTTCACTTACGACCACAGTACTGCACAGGTCGTCTTCTTTGATCCGAGCGTTCCAAATCCCGGAGCGATCAGCACCAAAACGGGACAACCTCTGAGTGGAGGCATGGCAGTTCTCGGCACAGGCTGCACTGGTTGTATCGGGTACGACACGGCCGACACGCAGTGGTCGCATTTCAGTCCACGACTGGGATTTGCGTACCAACTGACGAATAAGACAGTGCTGCTGGCTGGTGGATCTTTCAGCTATCTCGATACTGGCGCCTTCGAGTACGGAACCAACAAAACCGCAGTAAATTACGGGAATCAATTGAACGGTACCTTCAGCGCCGATGCTTTGGGAACTCAGATTCCTGGATTCGGGCAGTGGGACACCAACTCGCTGCCCGCTCCTGCCACACCGGCGTTTACCGCCAACTTCCTGAACCACAATAGCGTTCATTCCCTCAGTAAGCACATCAATCAATCGTATGACGAAGTGATCACTGCGGGAATCCAGCGCGAGCTGCCGTGGAATGTCTTTGCCAGTGTCAACTATGTACATGGCCATTACATTCACCTGCCCGCACAGTTGCAACATGCGAATCAGCTCGATCCCAAGTACACATCAGTGTGTACTCCCGGAGACCAGATCGTT
>DATEMI010000462.1:0-5410 GCA_035275665.1 Terriglobales bacterium
GGGAACTCGACGAATTACTCCGCCAGTATGCGGGACGTCCTACTCCCTTGTTTTATGCTGCGCGGCTCAGCCGGAGGCTTGGCGGAGCGCAAATCTATTTGAAGCGCGAAGACCTGCTGCACACCGGAGCGCACAAGATCAACAACTGTCTCGGCCAAGGCTTGCTCGCGCGACGCATGGGCAAGCTCCGCATCATCGCCGAGACCGGTGCCGGCCAGCACGGAGTAGCGAGTGCGACCGTCTGTGCGCTGCTTGGCTTTGAGTGCGTTGTCTATATGGGCAGCGAGGATATGCGGCGTCAGGAGCTGAACGTCTTCCGCATGAAGCTGCTCGGGGCCGAAGTTCGGGCAGTGAATTCAGGCTCGTGCACGCTGAAAGACGCAATCAATGAGGCTATGCGCGATTGGGTAACGAACGTCCGCACTACCCACTACCTGCTTGGCTCGGTGCTCGGAGCGCATCCATATCCCGAAATGGTACGTGACTTTCATCGCTGCATCGGCCGCGAGGCGCGCGAGCAGATCCTCTCGCAAACAGGAAAGCTACCGAACGCAGTGATCGCCTGCGTTGGCGGCGGATCGAATGCAATGGGCGCTTTTTACGAGTTTATTCGTGATAAGCAGGTTGCGCTGATCGGAGTTGAAGCCGGCGGACGAAGTTGCAAATTGGGCGAACATGCTGCGCGATTTCAAGGAGGGTCGCCAGGAGTTCTGCAGGGCACCTACTCGTATGTGCTGCAGGATGAAGCCGGACAGATCGCCACAACGCACTCGGTTTCGGCGGGCCTCGACTATCCCTCAATCGGTCCGGAACATGCGGCGTTGCACGACGCCGGCCGCGCTGAGTATGTATCGGTCTCCGACTCTGAAGCTCTCGACGCGTGTGTCACGCTGGCACGAACCGAAGGCATCGTTCCCGCGCTGGAGTCATCGCACGCGGTTGCAGAGTGTATCCGACGTGCTCCCAACATGAAACATGATGAGATCGTTATCGTGAACATCTCGGGACGCGGCGATAAAGATATGGGAATTCTCACGAAAGAGTTGAAGCTTTGAACGATGAGTTTGTGATCGGTTGGAACTTCCTAGACGGCTATTCCGCTTTTTTCGAGCAGGACGATGCTACAGGTTATTTGTACGCTCTAAAGGACGGCGCCATCTTTCAGCATTTGCATATTTACAACAGGGGAACTCAGGACCCACCTGTTAAGGAAGCTGATGTACTCGTGATTCGCTCGAACGATGACAGCAAGGTGGGGGTCGTTATCTGGGAAGAACTTCGAGGCATTATCAGGTTAAAGACAGCGGAAACTTTCAAGGACAACCGAGGAATCACAGACCAAGAGTGGCTCGCCGGCTTCGCCCACAAGTTAGTGTCTGATTCCAACGGAGTTCGACGAGCCTTTATTACATGCCAATAAGTTTTCACAGCAAACCTGGCCTTGTTGCCTATCTCACCTGCGGCGATCCTGATCTTGCGGCGACCCGCGCGATAGCACTGGCCGCGATCGACGCTGGAGCGGACGTAATCGAGTTGGGCGTGCCGTTTAGCGATCCTGTCGCCGATGGTCCAGTGATTCAACGTGCGAGTGAGCGCGCTCTGAAATCGGGAACATCGCTCAAGCAGGTGATAGCGGTCGGTGCTGAGCTGCGGAAAGCTCGTCCCAAGGTGGGACTGATTGTCTTCACCTATCTCAACCCCGTTCTACGATTGGGGATCGCTGAATTTGCGAAGCAGCTTGCGTCGAGCGGCATTGATGGCGCTCTGGTCACCGACTTGACGGTCGAAGAAGCGGACGAATACATCGGCGCGATGCGCGGGCATAATCTCGTCACGGTATTTCTGGCCGCTCCGACCAGCACCGATGCAAGGCTGAAGTCGATTGCAGAGCTTTCGCGCGGCTTTGTTTATGCGGTATCGCGAACCGGCATCACTGGGCAACAGAAGCAGCTTGCCTCCGATGCTGCCGATCTGGTTGGGCGCGTTCGGCTCGTGACTAAGCTGCCCATTGCGGTAGGCTTTGGAATTTCCACTCCGGAGCAGTTTCAGGCAATCGGAACATTTGCCGATGCGGCAGCAATCGGCAGCGCAATCGTTTCGATTATCGAAAAGCACGGCAAGGAGTCAGCCGAGCCGGTTGCAGCATTTATCCGAGGACTGCGTGCGGGAACACTGGCGGCACAGGCGGAGAGTTTCGCGAAATGACCATAGAAGACTGGCGTAAGAAAATCGATGAACTGGATCTAAAACTGGTGGAGCTGATCAACCAGCGCGCTGCGGCGGCCCGGGAGATCGGCAAGTTGAAGAACGACACCAATCTTCCTATTTATGAACCCGAGCGGGAGAAGCACGTTTTTGAGCGCGTGAAGAAGGCCAATAAAGGCCCGTTGCCTGACAGCGAAATTCAGCATGTCTTCGAACGGATCATCGACGTGATGCGCAAGCTGCAGCAGCAGGAGATTCACCGTGCACCATCGGCCAAGTCTTCCGGCGAAACCGAATTTGATCTTGAAGTGAACGAGTAAGGACCAGAGGCTTCCAGACATGATCATTGCCATGCAGCCGGGCGCGACCGAGAAGCAGATCGACAACGTGATCGAGCGCCTCGTCATGCGCGGGTTTGAAGTGCATCGCTCGACAGGAGAGCAGCAAACGGTACTCGGCGCAGTAGGCGCGAAAATTGACTTCGACATTCGCGAAATCGAGTTGCTCGAAGCGGTGCAGCAGGTGCATCGCATCAGCGCGCCTTACAAGCTGGTCGGACGAACGTTTCGTCCTGACGGTACGGTCGTGAAGTTTCCCAATGGCGTAAGCGTCGGCGGAACCCAGGTAATCGTGATGGCGGGACCATGCTCGGTGGAATCGCGCGAACAGCTCTTCTCAGCGGCGGAGCAGGTATCGAAAGCCGGAGCGAAGTTTCTACGCGGCGGGGCTTTCAAGCCGCGCAGCTCGCCTTACTCCTTTCAGGGGATGGGTGTGGAGGGCCTGAAGCTGTTGCGCGAGGCGGGCGATCGCTATGGACTCCTGATCGTGAGCGAGGTGATGGAGATCAGTCAGATCGAAGTCATGCTGCCGTACGTCGATCTCTTCCAGCTCGGCGCGCGTAACATGCAGAACTTCAATCTGCTGAGGGAATTGGGAAAGGTCCGAAAGCCCGTTTTGGTCAAGCGCGGAATCGCTGCGACGATTGAAGAGCTGCTGCTGTCAGCGGAGTACATTCTCGCAGGCGGAAACTACGATGTGATCCTCTGCGAGCGCGGGATACGTACATTTGAGACTTACACGCGCAACACAATGGATATCTCCGCCATTCCCATTGTGAAAAAGCTCTCGCATCTGCCGATGACCGCAGATCCATCGCACGGTACCGGTCGTCGTGACAAAGTCGCGCCTATGGCTCGCGCCGCTCTCGCCGCTGGTTGCGATGCGCTCCTCATCGAAGTTCATCCTGATCCGGAACAGGCCTTTTCCGACGGCCCACAGTCTTTATATCCGGATCAGTTCTCGCATTTGATGCACGAGCTGCGAATGATTGCTCCTGCGGTTGGCCGAACGATCTAAAACCAAAGCTGAACACGGAGGTCGCGGAGGTAACGAAGGGCTGAATTTTGTTTCCGCGACGCTAGTGGCGGGTAAACGACTAAAGTTGCCACCGACGTTCCCGCCTTAACAACTCCTCTGTGACCTCCGTCTCCTCCGTGTTCATTTCTTAGTCGTTGCGTCGATGAAGTTCACGAAATCCTGCTTCATCTTCGCGTGCGACTGCGAATCCAGGTAGACCATGTGCCCCGACTCGTACTGCGTGAATGAGATGTTCTTGTGGTACTGCGGAGTCAGATCGAGATGGTCCATGGTGTAGTCCACAGCCAGGTACGGCGTTGCCAGATCGTAGTGGCCCTCCATCACCAGCACGCGCAGAAAAGGATCTTTTACGATCGCCTGTCGCAGGGCCGTAGCCGTGTCGGGATAGCCGCCCCCAAATCCTTCCACGCCAGTCCAGCTCCAGTGGAAATTTCCCGACTGATTCGCTGATGTCCAGTAAGGCATGTCGGTCTTGTAGTTCAGCTCACGACGAGCATAGTCGTTGAAGACGGAAGTAAATGGAGGACCAGTTTGGGAACTGGTTGGATCGTAGAACGGCGTATCCATGAACCCGTTCGGATCGGGTCCGGTATAGCGTCCATCGAGGCGTCCGATGTGGAGCTTCTGATCCGAGAGCAAGTAGTGCGTGAACGTACGCACGTCGATGCGCAAGTTTGCCCACTCGATGATCTCTTTGCTGAGGCCGGTATAACGCGAAAGCTTGTCGACTACATTCGCGCGCTCCTGCGGCGTGAGCGCATCGCCCTTGTTCAGCGCCGACCAATATTCGCCAAGCGCCCAGTCTCGCGCCTCCTGCGCTGCTTTCGGCACGTCGGCCTGCAGATCAGCAGGAAGCTTCTTGTGATAACCGGCGATCCAGGTGAAGCTGGGAAGAATGAGGGGATAGGGAACATCGTTGGTCTTGGCGAACTCGAGTGTCTCAAAGCTGAGCACGGTCGAGAGCAGGACAATCCCATTAAAGGAAATTCCTCGATCGGCCAGATAGCCCGCAATTCCTGCCGAGCGGGTCGTCCCATAGCTCTCGCCAAAGAGATACAGCGGCGATGACCAGCGTTCATTGCGGGTGAGATACATGCGGATAAATTCGCCGAAGGACTCTATGTCTCCGCGCATGTTCCAGAAGCGTCGGGCGGCGGCGGCATCCGCCGGACGGCTCCAGCCAGTGCCGATGGCGTCGACCATGACCAAGTCGGTCTTGTCGAGCGGAGTGTTGGGATTGTCCTCGAGACGATACGGCGCCGCAGGCATCCATCCTTGCGGCTGCAGTACGACTTTGCGCGGACCCATCGCTCCCATGTGCAGCCAGATCGAGGCTGATCCTGGTCCGCCGTTGAACGAGAACGTCAGCGGACGCGCGCTCGGATCTGCTCCATCGAGCGTGTACGCGACGTAAAACATCTCGGCGTCGATTTTGCCTTCGGCATCTTTGATCGGCATGCGTCCGGCGGTCGAGGTGTAGCGGATCTCGTGTCCACCAACGCGGATGCTGTGATGCGTCACCACTGGCGGAACTTCCGTCATGTCGTAGCGCATGGGCCGAATCTGCTGGCCTTCGCCTTCGGATGACTGCTCAGGCCTGCGCTGCTGTGCTTCGGGAGTAGCTTGCTCGGGCTGAGGTGTGCGCGCGGTGCGCGGCTCCTGCGTCTGTGGTGGTTGTTCAGTTGGCGTCTGTGCCGACGGCGTGTTCGGTGGCGGAGTTTTTTCTACGCGCTGCCGCGCCGGATTCGATTGCTGGGCCAGCGCACAAGAGAAAACGAGTACTACGAAAGCAATTAAGGCTGTTCGCATTCAAGACCTCGCTTATATA
>DATEMI010000463.1:0-4753 GCA_035275665.1 Terriglobales bacterium
GTGATGGCAAAGACGGCCCGGTGGATTGCGGAGTTCCAGGTAGCAAGCCGTCGTCTGCTGACCGACAAGCGTGTCCGATTTCTCAGAAGATACGACAAGAACTATTACCTCGGGTGGTTTCAGCGGACAGTTGAATTCGCCCCGAGCCAACAGAGATGCTCTGCTTGGTTTCAGCGCCTACGCACGTGTGTCGAGGAGTTCCTCGCTCCGCTGCTGGTTCGGCAACCGACAATCATCCATGGTGAGTACTATCAGCACAACATCCTGTTCTACCGCGGACAGGTCTGTCCGGTCGACTGGGAGTCGGCCGCCATCGGCGAGGGGTTGATCGACTTGGCTACGCTCACAGAAGGGTGGGGAACCAAAATCAGTCGAGTCTGCACGAAAGCCTACGTGCGGACAAGGTGGCCCGGAGGGGTACCGGCTGAATTCGAGCGGGCCTTGCGGGCCGCCCGCCTTTACTTGATTTTCCGCTGGTTGGGCGACGATCCAGAGATTACGTCAAGCCCGCGCGCGGCGCGATCTTGGATTCAGCTAAGGAATCTCGCGGCGGAATTGGAACCAACGGAGCGGGCACTTGCGCCGACGAAGGAAAATCGACGGAAATGCGGATGGAGCGACTGAATATTGCGAAACGAGATTGGGGCGTGGTGGATCACGCGCCGCTCGGTAAGAACGTCTGCTCGTTCGCAGTACAACTGCGCCACCAGACCCTCGGGCTTCCTGCGAAGTTGTCCATTTTGATGATGCTCATGCTCGCAGTGCCCTCGTTCGCCGCCAGAGGACAGAAGGTCTCGGCCGGTCCAGGGCAGGCAGTGGCGACTCCCTCCGCGGCGTTGATCATTTCCGGTGTAGTGTTGGACCCGAGTAAGGCCGCCATTGCGGGAGCGAAAGTCACTCTCCGCGGAGTACGCATCGTGGGTCAATTGTCCGCAACTACCGATGCGGGGGGGTATTTCCAATTCGGAGGTGTAGCTTCCGGCAGTTATGAGATTGAGGTTCAGCAAGAGAATTTCGAGATGTTTCGAACTCGTGTCGAAGTTAGGCCAAGTATGCCTGCAACACTGCGAATCACCTTGTCCCTAGCCGAACTGCACGAGGAGATCACTGTGACCGAGCCCCAGAGACACGTGAGTGACGAGGCTGGCGAAAACGCGGACGTGATCAGACTGGAAGGCGAAACTCTCGATTCCTTGCCAATCATGGACAACGATGTCGTGTCAGCAGTCAGGGAGATGCTGGGTCCTGGTTCAGGAAACGCAACCGTGATGGTTGACGGCCTGATGACCACCGGAGTTGACGTACGGGCGTCAGCCATTCAAGAAGTAAGAATCAACCAGAACCCTTATTCCGCCGAGTTCTCGGGCCCCGGTCAGAAGCGAATCGAGATCACCACCAAGAAGGGTTCATCCGCGTACCATGGCTCTTTCAATGCGACGTTCCGGAGTTATCACCTCGATGCGCGAAACGCTTTTGCAACCAATCGGCCGCCCGAGCACCTTCTTCTCTTTGATGGATACCTCAGCGGCCCTCTCGGCAGCGGTAAGAAAACCACGTTTGATCTAAACGTGAACAGGCGGCAAGATGATCTGCAGTCGATCGTGTTCGCTCGAGTGCCCTCGGGAACGCTTGTTCAGAGCTTCCCGAATCCTCAGCGGAGCACCTACTATCTGGCCGGGCTAAATAGACAAACCAGCGAGCGAAGTACTTTTTCGATTAGATATAGCTTTTTCGATTGGTCGGACAATGGCATAGGAGTTGGAGGAATCAGCTTGCCCGAAACCGCTTCGGATGAATCCAGTCACAGGCAGTACCTTGATCTAAGTGGAAGAGAATTGATAACGCCGCGCCTGGTTAACGAATTCTATGGGCGGATGACAACATCGCATACGGTCACGCGAGGCGTGCTCCAGGGACAACCTAGCATCGTAGTGCTCGGCACTTTCATTGGTGGAGGCAGCACTCTCGACTACGAACAGTCTCACGATAATTTCCAGATCACCGATATGATGTCTTGGTCGCACGGTAAACACCTAGTCAAAGGCGGCATCAATCTCCCGGAACTTAGCCACTCGAATTCGGATGACCGGACGGATGTTAACGGAACCTTCCGGTTTTCTTCCCTGCAGGACTATCAGCAGGGGAGGCCGTTTTCCTTCGTCGAGCAGCAGGGCAACGGTCAATTACTATACTGGCAGAAAGAGTTGGGTTTGTTCGTGCAGGATGAGGCGCGCGTTCACCGCAATCTCTCTATAGCGATCGGCTTGCGATACGACTGGCAGAACTACATTAGAGACCGTAAGAATTTTGCACCGCGATTCTCCTTCGCCTTCGCTCCCGGAAAAGCGCGGAAGATCGTGCTTCGTGGTGGTGTAGGAATCTTTTACGAAACCACGGGCTCGGAAGCCATCGCGGACATGCTTCGTTTCAATGGTCGAACACTGCGTCAGATTGTGCTGTCGAATCCGAGTTACCCAGACCCATTCTCGCCTGGAGGCTCGGCCCAATCTCTTCCGAGCAGCGTCGTTCGTTTTTCGCCTGATCTTCGGTTGCCTTATAACGTGCAGTATAGCTTTGGTGCGGAAGCGCAATTGCAAAAAGCGACGACTTTCACAGCCACTTATATCGGAAGCCACGGCTTCAGCTTGTTTCGGTCGCGTGACATCAATGCCCCTCTGCCTCCGCTGTACATCCAGCGGCCAGACCCTACAATTGGCGCCTTGCGCGAAATCGAATCGGCCGGAAGCTCAGAGAGCGACACACTGAAGTTCGCCATCCAAACGAAAATTGGACACCTCTTCGAGGGGATGGTGCAGTACACGTTCGGGCGCTCCTATGACGACACGAGTGGCATCGACGCGTTCCCCGCCAATCAATATGATCTGACTGGCGAATGGTCTCGGTCTGACGATGACTCCCGACACTTCCTTTATCTCTATGGAACAATGAATGCCCCTAGAAACTTCACACTTGGGGTTTCATTGTCGGCGTACTCAGGACGACCGTATACGATGACAACTGGAATCGACGAGTTCGGGACTACATTTGCCAATGCCAGGCCACCGGGCATACCTCGAAACAGCTTGCAGGGACCCGGGTTCTGCGAACTCAATCTTCGCCTGGCAAAGACGTTTCACGTACTGAAGCTAAAGACTGGAAAAGATAAGAAGGATCGGAGACAGGGACCAAGCGCGATGGTCGCATTGGACGGGTTTAATCTCTTAAATCACGTAAACTTCGGTCGACCCGTGGGCAATCTGAGCTCTCCGTTCTTTGAACATTCGATCAGCGCGGGACCGCCTCGGCGTCTCCAAGTCTCGCTGGCATTTCAATTCTAGAAGAGGCCTCATGATTGATTTGACCTCGCCATTTACTCCTTCTCATTCAGGGCGCATCCGCGATAAGCGGACTTATTGCGGGCGGAGGGACAGAAAAGGACGAATTGCGAGAGCGACTCGACTTTGTGCGGGAGGCCGTTTCGCCTGTTCGGCGTGCGCTCGGTGGCTCAAAGCGCGCTTGTCATTCTGGCCAGTGCCTCTTTCGCGGAGCGGGACAAGGACTTCGGGATGAGTAGCACACGTCATCCGGAACTGAGGCTGTTTCGGCGCCTCTTGAGCGAAGCACGGCCGTACTGGCCGCACATCGCCGGTATTTTTCTCCTTAGCTTGCTGGAAAGCCCCCTGGGGCTGCTGGGGCCGGTGCCATTGAAAATCGCGCTCGATAACGTTATTGATTCGCATCCCCTGCCCAGGTTTCTCGACCGTCTTTTGCCCGCATCGCTTGCGAGCTCCCCAACTGCGATCCTAGCCGTCGCGGTGTTTCTGCTCTTGGGAATCACCGCCCTTGAGAATCTCTTAGGGCTTGCGGATTCATTTTTCCGCACCTACACGTCCGAAAAGCTGCTTCTGAATTTTAGATCGCGGCTCTTTTCTCATATGCAGGGTCTGTCATTTGGCTATCACGACACAAAGACCACCGCCGATTCCGTTTACCGCATTCAATACGACACGGCAGCCATGCAATATCTCGCCATAGACGGAATACCCCCATTTGTGACCTCGGCCGTTACGCTAGCGATGATGTTCTACGTCACCTTCCGCATCGACCGGCAGCTGGCCCTCATTGCGACGTTCATTTCGCCTGTCCTCCTCGTGCTCTCCCGGGCCTATCGTCCGCGCTTTCGAGAGCGCTCTAAAGAAGTAAAGGAACTGGAAAGTTCCGCAATGGGAGTGTTGCATGAGGTTCTTTCGGCCCTCCGCGTCGTGAAGGCGTTCGGGAGAGAAGAACACGAGGAAAATCGCTACGTTCGCCAGTCCAGCGCGAGTATGTCGGCACGGATTCGCCTCGGCTTGCTCGGGGGATATTACAGCCTGCTAGTGAGCTTAACAACCGCTTTAGGGACAGCAAGCGTTCTTTGGATCGGCGTGCAGCACGTCCGAGCTGGTTTGTTGACACCTGGGAATCTATTCCTCGTAATCAGTTACCTTGGACAACTCTACTCACCCTTAAAAACGATAGGCACTAAGGCCGCGTCTTTGCAGGGATACCTGGTTGGTCTGGAACGGGTCTTCTCGGTTTTGGATCTACTGCCAGCCGTGCCTGAGAAGCCAAACGCACAACCGCTGGCGCGCACCTCCGGCTCGGTGGAATTTCGAAATGTATCTTTCGAATACGGCGTGGGACATCCCGTCCTACGGGGCATCTCCTTCCAAATCCGAGCCGGGGCGCGGGTAGGTGTCTTTGGCCGCACAGG
>DATEMI010000464.1:0-9921 GCA_035275665.1 Terriglobales bacterium
TACGCTTGGCTGCGAAAATCCCGACGGGACTCCGATGCCCAATACTGCGTGCGCGTACGATCTGACGAATGGCGGCAGCGACTACCTTTTCCGCGGTCACACCGACGTGAAGGAAGAATCGATGTACGTGCAGGACGAGATCACCGAGGGTCCGTGGAACTTCAACTTGGGTGTGCGCGGCGACATTTACAGCGGGCTATCCAGCGCAAAGCAGGCGGAGCCTCGCGTCGGAATTGCGTATAACGTCAAAAAAAGCAATACCGTACTGCGTGTCTCCTATGCGCGCACGCTGGAAACGCCGTTTAACGAAAATCTCGTGCTTTCGAGCATAGGTTGCGCAAATCCCGTGCTGAACCCGCTGCTGCTTTGCTCGTCGAATTCGCTCACACCACTCAGCCCCGGCTATCGCAATGAATTCCATGCTGGTTTGCAGGAGGCGTTCGGCAGGCATTTGGTATTCGACGGGGAATACATCTGGAAATACACGCACAACGGGTACGACTTCAGCGTGCTTGGCAATACGCCGATCACGTTTCCGGTGGAATGGGCGCGCTCGAAAATCCCCGGATTCACGGGTCGTGCAAACTTTACGGATTTTCACGGCTTCACCGCTTACACCGTGATGTCGAGCGTTGCGGCGCGGTTTTTCCTGCCGCAGGTCGGCGGCGCGGGCGCCACGCCGAGTGCGCCGAGCGGCGTCTTCCGCATCGACCACGATGAGAAGTTCAATGAGACGACTCACGTTCAATATCAGTTTGGAAAGCGTGGGCCGTGGGTCGGTTTCAATTGGCGTTATGACAGCGGGTTAGTGGCGGGTTCGGCTCCGTGCTACAGCGACGATCCGAACAGCGGGTGCTTTGGGTTTTCGACGCTGGTCAACGGCCAGCCTGCGATCGATCTGGGTGATAATTTCACGCCGGATCAGCAATTCCAGGCGGGGATGTTCTGCGGCGCTCAACATGCGACGCCGACAATCGGATTGGGAATCTGCCCGGTCTCGCAATTCGGAACGAACCTGCTCTCAATTCCGGCGCCGAATATGGAGAATGACGATAAGAATCCGCCGCGAATCGCGCAACGCAATCTCTTTGATGTTTCCGTTGGCGATGAGAACCTGTTTTCGTTCAAAAACGACCGCTACAAGATAAGCGCGCGGCTTACTGTGATCAACATCACGAACAAGTATGCGCTTTACAATTTCCTCTCGACGTTTAGCGGAACGCATTTCGTCACGCCGCGAACTGTCACCGCGCAACTCGGATTCCACTTCTAACTGAAAGCCTGGAGGGCACTGAATTCTGGCGACCTCCAGGCCGAAACTCCTGTGAAGTCGGCAACCCGGACATGTAAAGTCCTGGTACTTTATTTCTCCGGGTACGTTACACAGGCAGCGCAGTTTCGGTCCACGCAGGCGCTTCGTCCGCGACTTGACTACCCTGCGGCTTTTTGGGCGAACTGGCTACATTGAGGGCAGTCGTCATCGAACTGCTCAACCACGTAGGTTTCCCCAGGGAGCGCCAGTTGTTCGGCACCAGCAATTGCGTCCGGCTCCGAGTTGAAAGCCTCCCAATCTATTTTTCCGTTTGACCAGCGAATGTGGAAATGAGTCATTGTCCAGCCCCGTATAATTGACTGGGAAGCACTGGGAACACTAAAGAAATAGAAACGCTGCACAGTAATAATACACTATAGCTCATATATCTTGTCAATGTCAGCCCTATGTATTCTAAGGATTGATGTTGGAAGCGCCGTGTGCCATTGTTATCTCAAATGACCGAGAACAAATCGCAATCGCCTGCAGCGTTCGAGCGGATTCGCCTTAAGGACTTACGTCAAGGCCGACGCGGCAAACATCACGAACTGGTTGTGCCCATCGTGGATGAGGTCGCCGAGTTGGCGGACGGCGAGGCGATCATAATCCCCGCCACCGCGTTCGATATCCCTCTCGGCAACCTTCGATCAGCGCTGACAAAAGCTGGTGTGACTCGCGGGCTGAGGATCGGCACGTACTCTGAAGGCGGCGCTTTGTACGCCTGGAGAAGGACGACAAAGACCCGCGAGTTTGAACGAGCTGCCAAGCGAACTACGAAGAAGAGTCGGTAAACGTCGGATAATCGGATTTCATCGTGCAGGGGGCGTAGGGAGGTGTGACCGCATGACAGATCGCTCGCAACTCGTGATAAGCTACCCGTCCATTTAAAGTGATACTTTACATTAACGGGAACGCCGTTTCACAGGAGCTTGACCTTTAACCCGGCAAATACGTGCTACCGCTAAACGACCGTAAGGGTTCGTACGCGGAACACAGATCCAATCCTTGTTTCAGAACCATCGAGCATTGAGCCCGAAATTAAAGCTCCCGCTGCGGATGCGCTGGCAGCATCGCGAAAATATATATGGAGGAATGATACGACTGATTGAGGGCCACGGGCCATTTCGGGGCGGCTAATTACAGAAAGAACGTCATCGCGAAAAGAGCGACTCACAGCAAATTCTTTAGCCGTCACCGTGAGAATACGCTCCAGGAGTGACACATCTGGGGCCTTCGTGATCACAAACAACTTATTGCCCGCGGTCGCAGGTACCAGTGGTGACGGTTTGGAAAGCACATACCCGGTTCCATGCCCGAGGAATCCGGGTTCATCGGCCCTTACCGGAAGAGCTTCGGGGCTGGAAAAGGCAGAGGTCATATCTTCCGATTTCTCAAAAAGAAGTTCGACAATACCATCGGCTTCGATCGGCTGATCTCGCGAAAAATCCTCGACGATATGATTCTGCATGTAGCCGCGAATGTATGGAAGCCGCTTCACAAGCGAACCGTGATTCTCCCACTTTCGCGCAAACGCAGGCCGGTCGTCCTCCTGCCGCCTAAGAAGTATGGACATTCTCTTGAACATGCAGCTTCCCCCTGCGAAACTTGGCGTTTAGGCAATCGACGCACCTCCGTCGAGAGTGACGATCGTTCCTGTCGCATACTTTGTAGCCGCCAAGAGCAACAGTTGGCGCGCAATGTCTAGAGGTTCACCGATGACGCCCGCCGGATAATGAGCGCGCATCTTTGCAAAAGTAGCTGTGCGAGCCTCATCCGTCATGCTTGCCCACATCTCTGTATTCACCATGGCCGGAGAAATTGCGTTGACGCGAACGGGTTTCAATTCCAGTGCTAAGCCTTGAACCAGACTTTCCAGTGCACCATTGATTGCGCCCATCAGCGCCCTGCCCGCTTGTGGCCTAGTGGCAAGGAATCCGGCAATCACACTCAAAGATCCGCCCGGTTTGATGGTGGCGTATTTAGCCACTCGGTAGAAGCCCCAGAACTTGCTATCGAATGATGCCTTGGCGGCCTCCAACGGTAATTCGCGCACTGAAGCGATTTTCACGTCCGATCCGGTTACGATGACGTGATCGTAGACCACTCCGTCAGCAAAAAACTCTGCGACTTTGTTGTCGTTCGTCACGTCTAGAACTTTGCCAGTAGCCTTGTTTCCGATTTTGGTAACGGTCTTGTCGATCTTCGACTGGGAACGAGAGGCGACAATCACTTCACCGCCAAGCTCTATCGCGAGCCGCGCTGTCTCGAAACCCATGCCAGAAGTTCCGCCGATGATAAGCAATCGTTGATTTGAAAAATTGAGCATCTTTAACCCTCGCTTGAGCGCGAACATTGTGCTTTTCTGGAAGAACTGGACTTTAGCAAGGCATTGAGCGTTCAAGAAAGATTGTAACCGTATCGAATCCCTGGTTACCTAACCGGCTTCTGGTTGATTACCTTGTCGAAAGAGAAGACGGATATAATTATTCAACCGCTAAAGCGTTTACAATTTCTGCTGGTCGCTACGCCAGTCCTGATCGGAGAAAACGATGAGCAGCCGAAAAGTCTTAGCCATCGGAGACGTTCATCGCAAGGTCTACCAGCATGATGCCGTGTCGCACGCTATGGCGACGATTTTCGATCTAGGCCACAAGTCCGGTCTTTTCGATACATATATCCGCACGGACATCCAACTTTTGACCAAGCATCCGATCACCTTCGCGGAGACCAGTATCGTGCCGCATGCGGGCGGAAATGTTGCGAAATACAAGACCCTCAACGACTTTGACGCGATCTTTTTCTATGGGACCGGCGAGCTAGAATTAACCGATCAGCAGAAAGCAGATTTGATTTCTTTTATCCGCGATGACGGAAAGGGGTTTATCGGCTGCCATACCGCTATCCATGCGTTCCATAATTGGCCAGAGTATGGCGAAATGATCGGCGGCTATTTCGACGATCATCCGTGGACGACATTCGATGCTCCCATAATTGTAGAAGATTCGACATTTGGGGCGATGAAGGTGTTTCCGCACCAGTTCGTCACGCACGACGAAATCTATGAAGTAAGAGACTTCTCTCGCGAGCGCGTGCGCGTTCTCGCGAGGTTGGATGAGACCAAAATCGATTTGAACAATCCTCGCATCCATCGCACGGACGGTGACTTCGCCGTTGCTTGGGCCAGAAATTATGGCAAAGGGCGCGTGTTCTACTCGACGTTTGGTCACACTAGGGAATCCTGGGATGATCCGCGCATGCAGACGATGTGGATGGAGGCGATCAAGTGGGGCACGGGATTAAGCCGGGCGGATGCAACGCCACGTCCGAGGCCATCGACCTTCGAGCAACGAATCTCTGTGTGACCAATCGCCGTTCCGAACAAGCCCGACCGTCATCCGTAACTCCTGGTTAGTCGCCTACACGGGAGCCGAAGAAGCCCAGATCGTCTAACATATCTGACTGGCAGCAAGACCCTAACTTGGAATCGTTCATAACGAACGAATCGGACGAATTGAAAAGTCTCAGGGCCAAAGACTAACTACGATGCGCAAGAGGACTTCCGAATGTCAAAGACGCTAAGGGTTTTGATTACGGGCGCGGCACGCGGCATAGGGATGGCAACGGCGCAGGCACTTGCCAATCGAGGGCATTCAGTCGTCGCCACCGACGTATCCGCGTTGAGTGGATCGGAAGGCATCCAGGCACATGTGCTTGATGTCACCAGCGACGACTCCGTGGCGCGGTGCCTTGAAGAGGTTGGTCCGCTCGATGCAATCGTCAACAACGCAGGTATATCTGGCGGAGGCGGAGGGCCCGTGGAAGGCTATCCACTTGATCGTATCCGGCAGATGTTCGAGACAAACACGCTCGGCGCGTTGCGCATCATCCAGGCGGTCTTGCCCGCCTGGCGAAAGCGGGGTTCCGGCGTCATCGTGAATGTGTCGAGTGTGAACGGGCGGGTCTCCTCGCCGCTTCGAGCAGCGTACAGCGCCTCCAAATTCGCGCTCGAAGCGTTGACGGAGTCACTGCACCTGGAAGTCCGTCACTTTGGAATACGCTGCGTGTTAATCGAGCCCGGAAACATCGCTCCCGGCATGAAAGCGAGCGAGCCTCATAAGGGACCACCCGACTACGCCGGACTTTGGGAGCAGTGGGCCGGAGCCGATAACAAAATGACGGGCCCATCTGGTCGACCCGGACCCGAAGTTGTCGCATTGGCCATCGCCAGTGCAATCGAAGACCCCGCGACACCTTTCCGTGTACCCGTCGGCCAGGACGCTGAGATGATTTTGGGCTTGCGAAGAAGCCTCGACGATCAGGCGTTCGAAGATGCCATGAGAAAGGCCGTTGGGTTCACATGGTGATGAGATGCAAGCCTCACGCTCCGTTCCTTTCACCTAATCGCTTGCAAACGTGATTAGTGTGCGTCCATGGAACGAACCGCGCGGGTGTAATGTCCGTGCCATCTGCAGTACTAGCCGGGTATTTGTCCGGGTAGCCGACTTAGCAGGACCTACGGCTCCTCTTGACACATTAACCGTACTTCTGCGAATATCGAAATATGGTCGCTTCCAAGAGGTCAGCCGCTCAGATCGTTAAGTACGCCGATATGTTCTCTGCGATGGGAACCGAAGCTCGGCTCCGTATCATGCAGCTTTTGTTGTCAGCGCACCCGGAGGGAATGGTCGTCGGAGACATCCAGAAAGAACTTGATATTCCAAATTCCACACTCTCCCATCATCTCGACAAGCTGAAAGCCGAAGACTTGGTAAACGTTCGGCGCGAAAGCACGTTTCTTCACTACACCGCGAACACAGAAGCGCTTCAGGGACTTTTGCAGTTCCTCTACGCCGAGTGCTGCACACGCAACAAGGCGTTGAAACCTGAAGCCATCATTCAAATCTGCAAGTAGGAGGACCACATGGAAACGTCCGACATTAAAGAAGCAGTGAAAGAAAAATACGGAAAGGCTGCGCTCGGAGTCGCCACGGGCGGCTGCTGTGGCGGCCACTGCGATCCGATCACATCGAATCTCTACGATCCCGCGCAAGCCGGTGAAATTCCAACTGAAGCTCTATCCGCTTCGCTTGGCTGCGGCAATCCAACGGTTTTGGCTCAGCTCAAACCCGGTGAGGTTGTGCTCGATCTCGGGTCGGGCGGCGGCATTGACGTGCTCCTGTCCGCACGGCGTGTCGGGCCAGCCGGAAAAGCCTACGGTCTCGATATGACCGATCAGATGCTCGCGCTCGCCAATGAGAACAAGCGGAGGGCCGGAGTCGAAAACGTCGAATTTCTTCGAGGCGAAATAGAGAACATCCCGCTGCCGGATAACACCGTGGACGTCATCATATCGAACTGCGTCATCAATCTCTCCTGCGATAAGGATCGTGTGCTTCGTGAAGCGTTCCGTGTACTCAAACCGGGCGGTCGATTTGCTGTCTCGGATGTGCTGACACGCGGGGAAATCCTTCCCGAGATTCGTAAGAGCATCTTGCTATGGGTTGGCTGTGTAGCTGGCGCCCTCGACGAAAACGATTATCGCGCGAAATTGGTTGCAGCTGGGTTCGAGAACGTCGAAGTGGAACCAACAAGAGTCTACCGTGTCGAAGATGCGCGCGAGTTCTTGGCCGATCAAGAGATCGACGTGGACGCCATCGCGCCACAGGTCGAAGGCAAGTTCATGAGTTCGTTCATTCGAGCCACAAAACCACAACATTGCTGCGGCCCTGATTGCTGCAACTGAGAAAGACAGAGAGAGGGCCACATGGAAGGTCGATACAATGTTCTTTTCCTCTGCACTGGAAACTCGGCGCGTTCGATCATGGCCGAGGCGATTCTGAATCGGAAGGGTAAGCCCCACTTCACAGCCTATAGCGCCGGGAGTATTCCCACCGGTAAGGTTCGGCCCGAAGCACTGAAACAGTTGTCGCTTGCGGGTCTATCTACTGAGGGTGCGCGAAGCAAGAATTGGGAAGAATTCGCACAGCCCGACGCACCACGAATGAACTTCGTTTTCACGGTCTGCGACAACGCTGCACAGGAGGTCTGCCCCGTTTGGCCGGGACAGCCGATGACCGCGCATTGGGGCGTCCCTGATCCCGCAGCGGTCGCGGGAACGCCCGAGCAGATCGAGCGTGCGTTTCGAGACGCCTACATGATGCTCGATCGCAGGATTGGATTGTTCCTGTGCCTGCCGCTGTCGAGTCTCGACAAACTAGCTATTCAAAAACAGATCGATCAGATCGGTCGGCAATGAAAGCTACTCTTGCGCGTCGAATCGCAGCGGAGGGCGTCGGAACCGGCTTCCTGGTCGCCGCGGTAGTCGGGTCTGGGATTATGGGTGAACGGCTCGCTGGCGGCAACGTCGCGATTGCACTGCTCGCGAATACAATCGCGACCGGCGCCGTGTTGATCGTCTTGATCCTGACATTCGGACCAATTTCCGGAGCGCATCTGAACCCTGCCGTCACGTTGGCTGATGCTGTTGAGCACGGCATCGCATGGCGCGATGTAGGCCCTTACGTCGCAGCTCAGTGTTTGGGCGCTTTGGGCGGCACCGTTGCTGCGCATCTTATGTTCGGGTTGCCGCTGATTTCCTTGTCCCATCACGCGCGAAGCGGTCCTGCTCAAGTGTTCAGCGAATTCGTCGCCACATTCGGATTACTGGCGACCATCTGGGGCTGCTCAAGATCGCACAGTCAGACCGTATCATTCGCTGTAGGAGCCTACATCACGTCGGCATATTGGTTCACAGCGTCGACTTCGTTTGCGAACCCGGCAGTAACGGTCGCTAGATGTCTCAGCGACACCTTCGCAGGAATCCGGCCAATGGATGTACCGTACTTCATAGTCGCACAGATTGTTGGCGCTCTCGCCGCCACCATGCTCTTTCGATGGCTCGTTCCGAATTTACCGTCCGTCGCAAAGCGCGTCCTGGAACGCGACGTCGCGTCGTAGCAAATTCAAAGTCCTGGTAAACGGCGTTCTCGTCCATTTGCCGTACTAGAACGGTAGATCTCCCGGGATGCCGACTTATCAGGAGTTGAGACAATCTCGATGTATCTGCACGAGCATGCCTCTTCACCAGGCGGCATCCGACACGGTGGCGTCAACCGCAACGTCAAAATTCTTCTCTGCAATTGCGAAGTGATTTCGATATACGATTCCTGCCATGCGGGGAGAGGCCTATCACGTGAGACGCAGCGTGCTTCTTATCGCCGGATTGATCTTTTGTGCCTTTAACTTGGATGGACAATCGCCTCTCCAACAGCTTTCGGAAACGCACCAATTCTTCCGCTTACGTGATGCAGTTGGCGCACGCCAGACAGCAACAACCGACTTCTACACGGGCGAGGTCGCGTGCGCATTCAACCAGACCGCCGCATGCAAAGAAGCATTCAAGCGCGTGCTCTCCGCAAATTCAACATCAGCAACAGCCAAACAAATCCATCACATCCTGGCGTACGTTGCGCTTCGCGAAGGGCGATACACTGACGCACTGCGTCAGTTCGATGCGATTCTCGCCATTGATCCAAACGATTCCGATGCCAGAGACACGCGTCCGATCGTGGAAGGCCTCAGCCACTTCCCGAATACATTTGCCCAGACCGGCGATCGTAACAATCCGGTCGTCCACATGGATGGTGGCAAACTTCCGCTGGCGATCAACCGACACAAGGCTTTCTTCTATTTCGATACTGGCGCCAATCTCTCCACCATCGCAGAGTCGGAAGCGTCACGTTTTGGAATGGAGATTCGGGATGTGACATCAGGCGGCGCGATGCACGATATAAATGCCAATAAAGTGTCGCTAAGGCTTGCGCTCGCCAATACCATCGAACTCGCCGCTGTGCAGTTACATGACGTCGCGTTTCTTGTCGTCAGCGATCAGCAGCAGCCCTTCGTCAATATGAAGCCGGGAGAGCGAGGTTTGATAGGCTTGCCGGTCCTTCTCGCGCTTCGCTCGGTCAAGTGGACCAAGGCTGGCACGTTCGAGTCCGCAGCGGGCGCCCCCGTTGATCTGGCAACCGCAAACATCTGCTTTGACGACCTCTCCCTGGTCACCCAGGCTCGTTTCGGTCCACAGAACCTTCCCTTTGTTCTGGACACTGGAGCAGCCACGACCGAATTGTGGCCCACATTCCAGCTCGCAGCGGCGGATATGATTCGAAACTTCGGTACCGATGAGACTCACACCGTCTCGGGTGTCGGCGGCTCCCAGGAGTTCAAATCGATAGCCCTCCCAAACGTCACGTTGGAACTTGGCGGTCAATCGGTGACGCTGAAGCCCGCTCATATCCTGAAGTCATACGCTGGCGAACCGAGTCGATGGTATTACGGCAATCTTGGAGTGGACCTTCTGAAGCAAGCGAACTCGGTCACTCTCGATTTCCGCAGTATGATCCTCACCCTTGAACCAAGCCGCGCGCACTAGGAACTCTTCCTTGTCCGAGAATTCCATTGAGTGCAGTACTAGCCCAGAAGCTGTGAAGAAACCTCGTTTGAGAATGTGGCTGTGCTTGGAGTATGCGTTTTCTAGATCGGTGATTGCTACCGCGAAAGGGTGCCTCGGAGCTCTTTCGCTTTTTTCTTACCCTATCTCAGCTAAC
>DATEMI010000465.1:0-2441 GCA_035275665.1 Terriglobales bacterium
GAGGCTCCAGTCAATGCGGACCTGGTTGTGCCGGTTCCCGATTCGGGAGTTACCGCCGCGGTTGGCTTCGCCAACGAAAGCGGCATCCCCTTCAGCTTCGGCCTGATTCGCAATCACTACGTGGGCCGGACATTTATCGAACCGGAACAGCGCGTACGTGACTTTGGCGTGCGGCTGAAGCTCAATCCCGTTCAGCATCTGCTTAAAGGTAAACGAGTCGTTCTGATCGACGATTCGATTGTGCGCGGAACAACGAGCCGCAAAATCGTCCGCATGGTGCGCGATGCCGGTGCTACTGAAGTGCACATGCGCATTTCCTGTCCGCCGACGATCTCGCCGTGCTTCTACGGGGTGGATACCCCCTCCAAGAAGCACCTCATTGCGGCAAACAAATCTGTGGAAGAGATCCGTGAGTATATCGGCGCGGATTCGCTTGCCTATCTCTCTCTCGATGGCTTAAAGCGCGCCTGCGCTGAAGGCGAGAACGTCACGTACTGCACCGCTTGCTATACGGGCAAGTACCCCACTGACTTCGTCGACATTGAGGAAATCGAACCAACTCCTATTGGCTTGAAATAAATTGTAATCTTTTTGAACTATTTTGAACTTTATTGTATATTGTACAACGGAGATTCAAAATGGCGAAACTGAAGGTTGCCGATGCAGTGTGGATCGCCGCTGCCCTTCTGCAGCGAGCCAAAGGCAGAGACGCTGATTTTTCACTTTCCGAAATTCTGGACAAGGCGAAAGCTGAAAAGTTGGAGGGGGCGGATAGGCCTGGGATGCGAGCACACGTTGCCGCTCACGCTGTTGCGGATCTCCCCCCTAATCCGGGCAATTACCGAATGTTGCACGCTGCTGGCCGCGGAAGGCGAAGGCTCTTTCGCAATGGCGATCCAGCGCACAGTGCAAGAACGGGAAAAACTCATCCAAACGTCAACGAAATTCCTGACCGTTACCGCCCGCTGATCGATTGGTACGAGCATGACTACAACCGCAGCCCACCTACTTCTAACATTATTCAGTCAGAAGCGACTATGCCGCTGACGGGGAGAGGGACCAGCGGCGCGGTGCTGCTTCGCTTTTGGGGAATCATGCCACCAGAGCGAGCGCAGGAATTTCAGAGGATCGTAGAGGAGGGATGTGAGCGTATCGAGCCATAAAGCCTTCTTGCTGGACACTAATATTGTGATTGCGCTGTTTGGCGCAGCAGAGGATTTGAAGTGGCAGTTCGCTTATGACGCAGACTATTGGGTTCCGTGCATCGTTGTGGGAGAGCTGCTCTATGGTGCATACCATTCAGTGGAGGTTAGGCAGAACCTGCGCGAGATTGAAGCTTTCATCTCAAGCACGCGAATTGCCGAATGCAGCACAGAGACGGCTCAGTTTTACGGCCGAATCAAAGGGGATTTGCGGAAGCGCGGCAAACTAATTCCCGACAATGATATCTGGATCGCCGCAATTGCAAGTCAGAATCGCCTGACTTTACTGACTCGAGATTCGCACTTCAGCTCTGTCTCAGGGCTCTCGTATGAGAGTTGGTGATCATAGGTCAGGCGGCAGGGACGCCTAAGCTGCGATCGGGAGGTTCCGTCGCGATCTCCAGCTCTCGCGCAAGAATCGTTTTGTCACAAGCCGTGACCACGGCCAGTTTCGCTTCGGGAAGAGGCAGCGGCGGAATGATGGTCATCGTCCCCAGTAACCCGGCGAGGCGATGATATGCAGCACGACACTTGTGCATGAAATCGACGGGATACTCAGGCTTGCGCTTGTGTGCTCCTTCGGGATCAGCATCGAGCAAGTAAGCAATATCCGGCCGCGGAGCAAATTTCTCGACCATCCGCAAAAAGCTCCGCGTCATGGGACGCTCCAGCGGGAGGTTCGCGAGCTCGTCGTAAATGTACCGGTCGACGATCACCACGTCGTTACCGGACTTCATGGCATCCCGTACCACGATTCGGAGATTCATGGCGTCAAGAAGGTAGAGACCATGGCGCGCGATGGTGAGATACCAGGCGCGAACGTTCTTATCGCGGCGGTTGACCGGTTTATTCGGCGCACCTACCCCTTTCTCGCTGCCGTACACCGTATGTACAAAACCTTCGCGGTAGCGCGTCATGACAACGATGTTGTCCCAGAAGGTAAGGAGCTTTACTTTGAGTCCGGCGGCTTCGAGGCGCTCGCGGAGGTTTTCGATCTGAGTGCTTTTCCCAGCTCCATCGAGACCGGAAAAGCTGATCAGCAGGGGACGTTTGATGCTCACTGTGGCCCAGTTCCTTTTCGTGTTCTTGATTAACGTGCAGCTCCAGGCGGAACACTCGACGTGCCGCGCGTGAGTCCAACGACTGCACCCACGGCGGCAGCGCCCGCCGCCAGAAGACCAACTTTGATCAGCAGTGAATGTACCTGGTGCTGTTTGGCTGGCGCGATCGCCTCGCCTG
>DATEMI010000466.1:0-13256 GCA_035275665.1 Terriglobales bacterium
ATAGGCTGCGAGGCTTGAACGCCTCGCAGCCCCCGACTAAAGTCGGGGGCTTCCACCCGTTCAACGCGCTGCCTTCGCCTGCTTCTGAAAACCAGAAGTTGGGCTTCCACGCGAAGCTTGGAGGGTTTCCGCCTGACTGCGCGATCATGGTGTACGCCTCAAGGAAAACAAGCTTATGGCGGATTCTCTTCGTGTGCTCATTGACAAACTCCGAATGCGGACTCCCGCGCGTTTGCTTGCCGGCAGGAGCGGAGGAGGATATCGGACATCGATGCAGCTTGAGCTGCGCGCTGCACATGCTGCAGCCCGCGATGCAGTGCGTACAAATTTAGCTCTCAAGGAGCATCTGGGGACTGAACTAATCGAGCGATACGGGATTTTCGAAGTAGCGAGCGAGGCAAGCTCAAAGGATGAATACCTGCTTCGTCCTGATTTGGGAAGGCGATTTTCTGAAGATGTCCGGCGGAAGATCGCAGAAGCTTGTCGGCAAACGCCCGACTTACAGATTTGCATTGGCGACGGGCTTTCGACTACCGCAGTTGCTACCCAAGTCCCGGCCCTCCTGCCTCTGCTGATTGAAGCCGCTACAGGTAGGGGATGGAAGATCGGCCAGACGTTTGCGATCCGATTCTGCCGCGTTGGCATTCTCAATGAGATCGGCGATGTGTTGCGGCCAACAGTTGTCGTCCTGCTTATCGGCGAGCGCCCTGGTTTGGCGACATCCGAGAGTCTTTCCGCCTATATGGCATATCGGCCACGCGCGGGGCAGACGGATGCCGATCGCAATCTCATCTCCAACATTCATTCACGTGGTGTGCGTGTCGAAGATGCGGTCGTCCGGATTCTGAACCTGGCAGAAAGAATGATGACGTTGGAATTGAGTGGAGTGCGGCTGCGAGAGGAATTGCCGGAGAGTCGAACTGTAAATCAATTGTCCCAAATCGCGGACAGGTGATGTCAGAGTGTTTTCGAGTGCTGAGCAGAAAAGAGAAAACGCCAGGCCTTTCGTTCTGGTTCGATCGAACGGGGAACGCCTAAACGCTATGAAATCGAGCTTCGTAGCTTCGCAGCTTCTTTTACAAACGAAAACCCCGGCCTTGCGACCGGGGTTTTCTGCGAGGGCCTCGTGCTTAGGGTGCTCAGTTCACCTTTGCGGCTCGAGGAACTTCTTGGGAAATATCGATTCCGGCGTGGTGCTGCTGCTTCACCACATACATGCGGCGATCGGCTTCAGCGAGCAATTGTTCTGCGTCGCGTCCATCTTTTGGATAGAACGCAGCGCCCACGCTCAACGAGACGATCTCTTCTCCGGTGACCTGCTTTCCCGCGTCAATAGCGAGCTGGTTGAAGTAATAGGTTTTCTCCAGACTGTCTTCGGGAGTGAGTCCGGGAGCTACGATGACGAACTCGTCGCCACCCATGCGGGCAACGTAGTCGTACTCGCGGCATGACTCCTTGAGCTTTTGGGCAAACGCGCGCAGCAGGCGGTTGCCTTCGAGGTGTCCGAAGCGGTCGTTCACCTGCTTGAAGCCGTCCAGGTCACAGACGAGCACCGTGAGCGCCTCTTCGTGACGACGGCAGCGCGACATCTCGCGATCCAGGTGCAGGAACAGCGAGCGCGCGTTGGGCAGTCCAGTGAGATAGTCGGTCGTCGCAGATGTTTCGGCCAAGCGATACTTCAACGCGTTCTCGATCGAGAGTCCCAGCTTGGAAGCGATCGCCAGCAGAATGCGCAGGTGGTCGTTGGTGAACGCGTCTTTGTCAGCATGATACAGAGCGAGCACGCCGAGGACGCCTTGCAAGCCTTCGAGCGGAACCGCCAGCGCCGAACGCAGGGTGCTGAACTTGGTGTCGTCGGCGAGGTATCCCGGCTCGACTGATGGGTTGCCATTCACGATGGCTTTGCGATTCTGCGCAACCCATCCAGAGAGACCTTGTCCCATCGGGATTTGCAGAGACGAGAACAAACGGAAGTTGTCGCCGGTGACGAACTCAGGCACGAGACGATCGTCCTTCTTGCAGTAGATGGCGATCGAATCGTACGGGATCAAGCGTTTCAAACGCACTGACAAAACGGAAAGCGTTTCGTCGAGCGAGAGCGAGTTGCCGATGGTCTGGCTGAGTTCGAACAGCATCTGCGCTTCCTGACGTGCACTCGCGATCGATGACAAGAACTCGACTTGATGAGCTTTGGCCACCACTGCCTGATCGTCCGCGTCGGCTTCGTTTTTCTCGAGACCAGCAGCAGGTGCGCCCTTTTCGACGCGAACATTGGTCGAAAGCTTTACTAGCGGATGATCCTGATCCTGCGCTTTGCGCTCGAGTTCCTGATAATACTTTTTCAAAACCGCTACTACGGCAGGATCGAAACTTGCGCCGGCTTCCCTTTCGACGTGACGCATCGCGTCTTCGAGCGGAATAGCACGGCGATATTGACGGTCAGACGCTAACGCGTCGAGGCAATCGACAGCAGCGAGAATGCGCGCTCCGATTGGAATCTCTTCGCCGCGCAGACCGAAGGGATATCCACTACCGTCCCACTTCTCATGGTGATAACGGACGATCGGAACGACCGGGTATGGGAACTGGACGCGTTCGAGGATTTCGGCGCCGACGATAGGGTGAATCTTCATCTTCTCGAACTCTTCCGGAGTGAGCTTGCCTGGCTTCGAGATGATGTGCTCAGGAACCGCAAGCTTGCCAATGTCGTGCAGCAATGACGCTGCGCGCAGGGCTTCGAGCTCCTGTTCTGAAACTTTCATCTGCTTCGCGACTTCAACCGCATACACGCGAACGCGCTTCAGGTGCTCGTGCGTGGTGTGGTCCTTGGCTTCGATAGCGAGCGCCAGAGCTTCAATGGTTCGGAGGTGCAATGAAGCCATCTCCTCGACGTGGTTCTTCTCATGTTCGAGTCGTTCGAGGTAGAGACGATAAGAACGATAGATCCAATAAACGGCCGGGAAAGCTAAGAGCGATGTCTCCCATCCTGCGTGCTGGTTGATCAGGTGCGCAAGTCCGGTGAGCGCGGCGCCGAACAGATAGTACGGGAAGCACCAGAAGTAGCATTCCTTCCAGATCTTTTGTACAGACTTGTGCTCAGTGAGCGCGATAACGCCAGCGATCGGAACCGTGTTTGCCAGGAAGTAAGTCGATGCCGCAGCGACTAGCGACAAAGACAATCCCTGCGTTGACGTATGCGAGAACCAGCGATTGTTTACAAATGTGTACGCGAAGTACGACGCGCCGATTGCAGCCGCGTTTCCGCCCAGATTGAAGATCAGGTGGACGGGAGTAATTTTGCGCGATTTCCAGAGGCTCTGAGTGATGATCCCGGTGAGTCCGATCAACAATGTCTCGGGAAGATTGAGTTCAACGATTCCGAGCAGCACGAAGAGGAAGTTCACTGACATCGTGCCGTTCACACCCGGCAGACTCACCTTCAGGCCCGACGCCACGGCGGCGATAATGAGATACACCGCCAAGCGCAGCAACTGCTCAGAGTGCCAATTGAACATTCCGTAGGCGAAAACTGAGGCGCCCAGGAGTGCTACAAATGTGATGAATGCACCAGCCTTAAGTCGGTCTGTTTGCATTGTGTTACCCTCGCACCTGCTGTTTGTGCATTTCGCCTTCCAAGTAGCTGTTGGAAATTGGAACTAGAGTTTTCTCATTCTTTTCTGCTACTTACGTGGCAATCCCATTCCGGCTCGAATCGCTGGGCGACAGCTTGGCGCAGTGCGCCACGCGAATTGAGACAGGATGTCCTATTTGCTGACACAATGACGCACTCTGCGATCCGCCCCGGTATTTGTGCAGCTCAAACCAGTGGAAATTAAGGCTTAAACCGGGGGATTATCAGGCCAAGTACCGCTTTTTATTTGGGTTGCGAGCATCTACTCTGCTGACCTACACTTCCCGCCCAGAGCGTCTGAAAGGCGTCACCATCGGTGAGTAACGAACCCGTCATTCTCGATTTGCCAGGCGCCCAAGCTGTCTTCCGCAGCGAATCGATGAAGCGGCTCATACTGATGGTGGAGCGTGTCGCCCGCCATAACGCTGCGGTTCTGATCATCGGGGAGACAGGCACGGGCAAAGAGCTCATCGCGCGCGCGCTGCACTTCCATTCTCTACGCGGAGATCAGCCCTGGATCGATGTCAACTGTGGCGCGCTTCCGGAGCATCTGGTCGAGAGCGAACTCTTTGGCTATGAAAAGGGGGCCTTCAGCGGCGCGGATGCTTCGAAGCCCGGGTTCTTCGAGCTTGCGAACAAAGGCACACTGTTTCTCGACGAAGTTGGCGAACTCGAGCCAAAACTCCAAGTGAAGTTGCTGCGCGTGCTCGACGGCGTTCCGTACTATCGGCTCGGTGGAACGAAGAAGGTTGCGGTCGACGTTCGGCTTATCGCGGCGACTAATCGCGAGCTCGATCATGCGGTGCGCGAAGGAAGGTTCCGGGGCGATCTCTACCACCGTCTGTCCCAATTTCAGCTGCGCGTGCCTCCGTTGCGCGAGAGAAAAGAAGACATAGTGCCGTTGGCGGAGCACTTCCTGAAATTGAACTACGCAGACTGCCGTCTTTCTTCTGCAGCGGCGGCGATGCTGGAATCGTATCGCTGGCCGGGTAACGTGCGCGAGCTGCGCAATTTGATGATGCGCGCCGGCGCTCTCTGCAGCAACGGCACAGTCGAGCCTTCGGATTTGCCTGCCGAAGTGGAGCATGGCGAGTTGCAGATGAGCGTTGCCGCGGCGGCCACTGTTCCGCAGAAGCTTGGCACCGTCCCTCAGCGCGTTTCAACTTCCTCCGGCAGCAGTGGCGGTGGACTGCGCGATATTAAACGCCAGCGGATACTCGAGGCGCTTGCGCGGCACAAAGGACATCAAGGTCTGGCGTCAGAAGAGTTAGGAATCTCCCGTCGAACTCTGAGTCGGCAATTGAAGCAGATGCGTGAACAGGCGCAGCAGCAGAATTCTGAACTGGGACTGCTCAGCCAGCGTCAGCAGAACTATTTCCGCAGCACGTTGGAAGTGCCGATAAACATAAAAACGGAAAGCGGAAAGGAATTCACAGCCTCGTGCGCAAACGTGAGCCTCGGAGGGATGGCCATCCATGGCCTTCCACTCGAGGCGCAGAATGCGATTACGCTCCACCTCAGTTTTAAGATCCCTGGAGTAGAGCAGCCGATTCACTCCGAGGCCGAAATTGCGTGGTGCTCACGCGACGGTCACGCCGGCATCAAGTTTCTAAAGATGGACGACGGCTCGAGCGGCGAGCTCAAGCGCTGGATTCGGCAGGCGCAGGTGGAAGAGGGCTGGACTACCCTAAAGTAACTTCGCGTATTGACCCAAGGTAACTGTCTAAGGTTGCAGCACTAATGGATTTCCGGTCAGGTGAAAGCTATGTTGGAGGTCGCACTGTAGCGTCACAGTTGCGTGCCCTTTGTCTGCCATTCCCAAATCGGAAAATGTTGGCGGTATCTCAACCATTGTGTGCAGCCGCGCTATGGTGCGGCTGCTCGAAACGGCGCAACGGATTGCGAAATCTAACGTATCGGTACTGATCAGCGGAGAGACGGGAAGCGGTAAAGAAGTAATTGCCCGCGCGATCCATCACTATTCTTTGCGTTGCAACCAGCCATGGGTCGATGTGAATTGCGCCGCGCTGCCCGAGCATCTGGTCGAGAGCGAATTGTTCGGGTACGAAAAAGGAGCCTTCAGCGGCGCCGAGTCGCAGAAGCCCGGATTCTTTGAGCTGGCCCATAATGGAACTTTGTTTCTCGATGAAGTCGGAGAGCTGGAATCGCGTACACAGGTGAAGCTGCTCCGCGTGCTTGATGGCACATCTTATTACCGAGTTGGTGGGTTGAAGAAAGTGTCATCGGATGTTCGCATCATTGCCGCAACCAATCGCGATCTGGAAATGCAGGTTTCTTGTGGCCAATTTCGCAGTGATCTGTTCCATCGTTTAAATCAGATTCATTTGCGCGTGCCGCCGCTGCGCGAGAGAAAAGAAGATATCGTGCCGCTGGCCAATCATTTTTTGCATGAAATGTATCCGCATCTGAATTTTTCTGCGGAAGCCAAACAGACGATCGAGAACTATCGCTGGAGCGGCAACGTCCGCGAGCTTCGCAATGTAGTGATGACCGCCGCTGTCTTTGCAACAAGCGAGGTCATCACGGTTCACGAACTGCCGGTCCAGGTCCAGGAGTCTCGCCCACGGCTAGAGTTCGCCAGCAGCTCCGCGCGACTCGAAAAAATGGAGAAAGATCTGATCTTCGAAACGCTTCGCGGCACCTCCGGCCATCAACAGAAGGCAGCGCGTGTGCTGGGTATTTCCCGCCGTACTCTCAGCCGAAAACTGCGGTCTTACTCCCTGCAAAAGGCCTAATGCCTGACGGTACTCGCGATGTTCCCCACGCGCATAAATACTAGACGGCTGCTAATCGGACTGTCATATTGCGGATTTAGAGACCCACACGAGACCTCCGCTTCATGAGAATGGTCCGCATCATTGGTCGCCACCTGTTGATCATCCTGATCACCGCTCTTGTTGGTGGTCTGCTCGGCGCGACGCTGGTGCGACTCGCTCCTGGTTTCGGCATTCAGGAAAGTGATCTGGATGCTCAGCTCAGCGCGGAAACAAGAGAAGCCCTGCACAAGGAAGATGCGGGCGAGCGGAATGTCCTTTCCTATTATGGAAATTACCTCGGCAATCTCATCCATGGAGATCTTGGATACTCGCGCTCGATGGATCGTCCCGTTTCGGAACTATTTCGAGATCGCTTGCCGGAAACTGTTGAGTCCGTGGTGATCGGAGTCGCAGGGGGATGGCTGCTTGGGTTGGCGCTGGCAATTCCAGCAAGCTGGAAACGCGCGCCCGTTTACAGCGCGAGCGCAACGCTGATCAGCGGGGTCTGCCTCTGCATTCCGTCGGCGGTATTGGCGCTGATCTTTCTCGTGGTCGGCTCGCCCGGCAAGCTTGCCATCGCTCTCGTCGTTTTTCCGAAAGTATTTCGCTTCTCCCGCAATCTGCTGGTGAAGACCTACACGATGCCGCATGTGCTTACTGCGCGAGCGCGCGGCCTTGGCTCGGCTCGAATCTTCGGCTGGCACATTCTTCCGAATATCGCTGCACCGATGCTCGCTCTGGCGGGCGTGACGGTGAGCATCGCTTTCGCGGCTGCTATTCCAGTGGAAGTTGTGTGCGACTCTCCCGGATTGGGACAGCTCGCGTGGAAGGCAGCACTGTCCCGCGACGTGCCTCTGCTCGTCAATCTCACGCTTGTGATTGCCATCGTGACGGTTGCCGCGAACTCATTCTCTGAGTTGCTTTCTCCGACAGCGACGAGGGATGTGCTGTGAGCCGCGCGCGCTGGATTGCCACAGGTGTGCTTATCGCCGTGTTTGTGCTCGCTTTATTCGCGAGCGCACTTGCGCCGGCTTCGTATGCAAAGCAGTTTCGAAACGATACCGATCATCCGCCGTCGAGCCAGTTTCCGTTAGGAACTGACGAACTTGGACGCGATCGCCTCTCCCGCCTGCTCTATGGAATGCGGATTTCGCTTCTCCTTGCTCCGGCTGCTGCGCTGATCTCGACTGCTCTGGCCGCGCTCGTCGGAGGCGCCGGAGCGTACATGGGCGGCAAGTGGGATCGGGCGACGAACGTGTTCATCGATTTGTTCCTGAGTTTGCCGTGGCTGTTTCTATTGCTCACCCTACGTGCATTGCTTCCACTCGACATTCCCGCAGTTACGTCTGTCGTTGTGACATTTGCCCTGCTCGGAATCCTCGGATGGGCGGCTTCTGCCCGAATTGTTGCCGCGTCTGTACGCTCGATTCGTACTTCCGAGTTCCTCTTGCAAGCGCGCGCCGCGGGGTGCAAACCTTCCCGCTTGCTTTTACGCCACGTGCTTCCCAATGTGAAACCGATCCTGCTGGCTCAATTCTGGATTTCCGTACCTCTTTTCATTCTCACGGAAGCGAATTTGGGAATGCTCGGATTGGGTGTTACCGAACCTCTGCCATCATGGGGCAATTTGTTGCGCGAACTGGAGAACTACACAGCGCTGCGCCACAGCCCCTGGCTCTGGGTTCCCCTGTTGTCACTCGTCCTGGTTGTAAGCCTCTTCCAGTTCGCCCTGGGAGCCGAGGAGCCGGCATGAGGAGATCGGATCATCTAAAGACATCGGATCATCGGGCCATCTGGTCATCAGGTGAAGCTCGCCTGACGAAGTCGCTTGGCCTATTTGCCATCATCACGCTGACAATTGCCTTTTCTGCCTGTACACGCGAATCCGCGCAGACTGACGGTGAGCTCCGCGTCACCATTAAGACTGATCCCAAGACTTTGAATCCGTTGATGGCGGAGGAAGACGCTTCCGATCGCATTCGCTATCTCACAGGCGGAGTGCTGATTCGCGTGAATCGGAAGGAGCAGGAAACCCAGGGCGAGTTGGCGGAGAGTTGGAACGTCGATGAGGGTGGGCGACGCATAACGTTCACTTTGCGTTCCGGCGTGAAGTTCTCAGACGGCAGCGATTTTTCTGCCGACGATGTTGTTGCCACGATCAAAGCTGCTCTCGATCCAAGCCTGCACTCTCCTAAAGGAGATCCTCTCCGCGCCGGTGGCAAAGCAGACGTCCGCGCGCTTGACCGCAATAAAGTCGTGATTGAATTTGAGCATCCAATCGCAGGGCTCGAACGCCTTTTTGATGAAATCGCGATTTCACCTGCGCGTGTGGCTGGCAAAGCGGATTCGAGTGTCGTTCTGGGACCGTTCAGTGTCGCGGAGCAGCGAGCGGGTGAATATGTTTTGCTGAACCGCAATCCGTATTACTGGAAAAAGGACAGTGCAGGACATCAGCTTCCGTACCTGAATGCAATTCGAATGTACGTCCTATCGAACCGCGACACCGAACTGATCCGCTTTCGTCAAGGCGACATTCATCTCATCGACGGCCTGCCGCCAGATTTATACGAGCAGCTTCACAGCGAAGATTCGGGTGCGGCGCGCGATCTGGGACCTTCGATCGAATCAGAACAACTGTGGTTCAATGAAGTCGCCCAATCTCCTATTCCGGCGTACAAGAAAAAATGGTTTCGCTCGCGCAACTTTCGACGCGCGATCTCGTCCGCAATTAACCGCGCCGATCTCGCCCGCGTAGCGTTCCGCGGCCACGCGACGCCTTCCGTCGGTCTCCTTAGTCCGGCGAACAAATTCTGGTTCGACAAGAATCTCAAGCCCATCCCGTACGACGCGAATGCTGCGCTGGATTTGCTAAAGCAAAATGGCTTTACCAAAACGGGAGATGCTCTAAAAGACCGCGATGGGAATGTCGTAAGCTTCTCGCTGATCACGAACGCAGGCAACAAACCGCGCGAACGCATGGGAAGCCTCATTCAGCAGGACTTGCAGCAGATCGGGATCACCGTCAACTTCGTTCCGCTCGACTTTGCCTCGATTGCAGAACGCATCATGAAAACTTACGACTATGATGCTTGCATGTTAGGGCTTACGAATGTCGACCTCGATCCGAATGGACAGGTAAATGTGTGGATGAGTTCCGCCGACCTGCATCAGTGGAATCCAGGGCAAAAGACGCCTGAAACTGACTGGGAGGCGCAGATCGACAAATACCTTCGTGCGCAGGCATCTACGCTTAATCGCGCTGAGCGCAAAGACGATTTCGATAAAGTGCAGGAGATCGTCGCCGACGAAGATCCTATGCTGTATCTTGTGGACAAAAACGCCCTCGTGGCGGTTTCGCCGAAGGTGAAGAATGCCGATCCGGTTGTGCTGACGCCACAGACTTATTGGAACGCGGAATATCTATCGCTCGAGAAGTAGCGAAACATTTTTACGAATGCCGAACCGCAACACAATTGAGGAAGTAGTCGCTCTCCCAGCAGACTCGCAGCGGACGACCGCTCCACTGCTTTCGCTCGCGATCTCGGCCGACTATACGGACAAAGCCGGCGTGCTCCGCGACCTTCGGCTGGAGATGCAGCCGGGCGAAATTCTCGGATTAGTTGGGGAGAGCGGGTCAGGGAAGAGCACTCTGGCGTTGAGCATTTTGCGCCTGCTGGAACTCAAAGGCGGGAAGAGCACTGGGCGTGTCCGTCTGAATGGGCGAGAACTCATGGCTCTCTCCGAGCGCGCAATGCGCGACGTGCGTGGCCGGGACATTGGTTTGGTGCTGCAAAGTCCGATGTCATCGCTGAATCCTGCACTGAAGATCGGAACGCAGATGCATGAAACTTGGACGGCGCACAAACCCGGCACACGCAAAGAATGCATTCCACGGTTCCTCGAACTCCTGCGGAGTCTCAATCTCGATGCTGACGCCAAATTTCTCGAAAGAAAACCAGCGCAGCTAAGTGTTGGCCAAGCGCAGCGCGTGATGATCGCGATGGCGATGCTGCATCACCCGCCGCTGCTGATTGCCGATGAATGTACCAGCGCGCTCGACCTGATCACACAAAAAGAAGTGCTGAACATCTTCCGCAAGCTGAGCCGGGAGACGGGAACAGGCATTCTGTTTATCTCGCACGACCTGCTTACAGTATCAGCTCTGTGTCAGCGCATGGCCATTCTCTATAAAGGTGAGCTGGTTGAAATCGGCTCGGCGAAAGAGATTCTTCGTTGCCCGCAGCATCCCTACACCCAGGAACTCATTAAAGCCCTTCCCATTCCGGAACAGGCACGCTGAACCAGCCGCTCTCCTACGGCGCGGATTGGCACTCAATGACGGCAACCCTCGCACAACCTTTACTTCTAAGTAAACAGCGACACTTCCAGGAGGATCATCGATGCGAAATCTCTTATGCATAGCGGTACTGCTGTTGAGCGCAGCCTGGGTTGCTGCTCAGAGCAGTTCGTCGTATCCGCCGAGTTCAAGCTCGAGCAATCAGTCTGCAAGCAGCTCAAGCCAAACAACACCAAGCAGCTCACAAACACCAAGTAGCTCACAAACTCCAAGCAGTTCCAATTCGAGCGCCGCAAGCAATGCGGGCGAAACCAAAGTAGAAGGCTGTCTGAATTCATCGAACGGCACCTACACCCTTACTGCGCGTGACGGCACCACTTATCAACTAAGTGGCGACACATCACAGTTGGCCGATCATGTTGGTCATGAGGTTCAGATCACTGGGAGCACGAGCTCCTCATCGGCTTCGTCAACATCGCCAAGCAGCTCCAGCGGCACGAGCCCAGCATCATCGGGTGGCATGAGCAGCTCGAGCCAGCCAACGTTGAACGTAACTTCCATGAAGCACATTTCCAAGACCTGCAGCGCAGGCTCGTCTTCTCGCTAGTCAATCCTTCAGTGCCCAGCCTCAAAAGCTGGGCATTTTTCTAGGAACTGCAGACGCAAGTTTTTTGTCTTGCAGCAGCTTTGTTTGCATCTAACTGGGCGTGAAAGGCGGCTGAGTTACTTGCAATCCATAAAAACGCGTGTCTTATTCGTTGATGATGAAGCCGGAATCCGATTAACACTTCCCGCCATTCTGGAGCACGAAGGCTTTGTGGTTTCCGTTGCCGCCTCGGTGCCGGAAGCGCTTGAGATCATGAATCATCAGGCCTTCGATGTGCTCCTCACCGATCTAAACATTGGCGCGCCTGCCGACGGGTTCATCCTTGTGAGCGCAATGCGCAAGATTCAGCCAGACGCTGCGACCTTCATTTTGACGGGATACCCAGATTTTCAAACCGCGCTAGAAGCCATCCGCAAACAAGTAGATGACTACTTCGTTAAGCCCGCAGACATCCCGACCTTGGTCTCAACTCTGAAAGAGAAGATCCATCGACCGCGCGAACTTTGCCAGACTCCGTGCAAACGTTTATCCGCCGTGATTCGGGAAAATTCGCATGCGATCATCGAGAACTGGTTGACAGAAGTCGGAGGAGACGAAAGGCTTAAGTCCATTCCCATCAGCAAGGCAGCTCGTATCGATCATTTTCCCGATCTACTCGCTGACCTTGCAAACGTGCTCGCCACGGGCGACGTCCAGGTGTCACAAACGTCATTGACTACGGCGGCGGTTCATGGCGTAGACCGTGCCCAACAGGGGTACACAATCCCGCAGCTTATTGCAGAAACGCGTCTGCTCCACCGCGTAATCGCCAACTGCCTTCAGCAAAATCTGCTGAGCATGGATTTGAGCGCTCTCATTCCAGACGCGCTAAAAGTCGGGGAGTACTTGCAAGCCCTGCTGGAAGAATCGATTCGCACCTTCCAAGGAACAGATGCGATCGCGAAACCTGCTTCACGGGCCGCGAGCTCTGTTGCAAAAGCGGAGAGCAGGGCCAAGGCGGGTTAACGGATTTGACTGGCCAACTCTCTGGCTAGTAACTGCCCTTCATCTTCTCTTTCACTGATTTCGCCAGCTTCTCGATTTCATCGGCTTTCTTGATAACGTCGAGCGAGAGCGTGTGCTCGTTGCTTTTATCGACAGACTCCTTTAACTCGGTAGCGAGCTTGAGCAGGCGCTCGGTGTCCTTCTGCAGATTGGTCTGGCGCTGCTTGTTGAGAGCCTTTTCGCGATCGTGCTCCATCTTCTCTTCCATCGGATCTTTGGGTTTCTCGCGTCCGAATTGTGGCTCCTGAGATCCGGTGGGGAAGGGATCCTGCGTCTGCGCCGATGCGGCGGTGAGAAGGAGGCACGAAGCAAGACATGCGATGAGACAGTTGCGCACAAACACCTCAAGCAATTGCGGGATTGTGCCGATTATAAATTGCTGGGATCGCGCGCCTGAGCGGCGTCAGCCGCTTTCTCGCTATAATCCGACTTCGCTCTCCTCGCATTCATGCGCTTTATAACTTCAGAAATTCTCGCCGAGCCCATCTGGGGACGCGTGGTCTCGGGGTGGCACGACGATCTCGCGAACTGGCTTCGCTCGAAGCTCCCGCCGATCGTCGTGATTCTGATCGTCGCGGTGATCCTGACCCGACTGCTCGGGTTGGTAACTAGAAAGCTTCAGCAATTCAGCACACGCGAGGAGCTTCCCAGCCGCATTCGAGCTCAGCAATTGCGAACCATCGCCGCGGTTATCCATAGCGTCGGCATTTTCATCATTTATTTTCTTGCGCTGCTTCAGATTCTCGAGAAGCTCGATGTCAATGTAGGACCTTTTCTGGCTAGCGCTGGGATCGCCGGTTTGGCGATCGGATTTGGCGCGCAAACCCTTGTCCACGACGTCATCAACGGGTTCTTCATAATCCTGGAGAACATCTATGACATCGGCGACGTGGTGAAAAT
>DATEMI010000467.1:0-7206 GCA_035275665.1 Terriglobales bacterium
CTTCCTGCCGGAGTTCCTGGATGAGCTGCGTGCCCGAGGCCCGGTCCTCGATCAGGATGTTGCGCGGCGTCCACTCCCGGGCGTGCGCAAGGACGGTGCGCTTGAGCTCGGGATACTCCATGCGTCGGCGCAGCGTGTCGAGCAGGTAGAGGCAGCGGTTGGGGCGGCCTGAACTGCTCCCGCCGCTACCATCGCCAGAACTGCGCCGATCGCTACCACCACCCCACGAGCCAACATCGGGCCCCTGGGGACCCCGGCTACCGCAATCGGTTCTGACGCCCCAGGTGGTGCAGACGCTGTAGTCGTTCAGCTCGCTGGCTTTGTTGGCTGTGTCCCAGCTTTGGAAGATGAAGTCGAAGTCGAAGTGCTCCGGCCGCTCGGTGTAGTACCTGAACCAATTGGCCTTGATGATGCCTCCGCCGAGCGGCGCCGGGCTCTGCTGGTATTGGCCCGCGAAGTGATACTCGCCCAAGGTCTCGCGCAGTTGGTCGAGGATCTCGCGCGGTTCGCGCTCGGGATGCAGCACCTCGCCGGCGCGCCGATCGTAGGCGATCGCTTTCCCGAGACGCATGACCTGATAATGCTCGTCCTGTTCGGCGATGGCCGGGAAACTTATAACGTTCCATTTTGGTTCTATATCGAGCCCCATTCGCTCTTGAATGGCGAGCACGTGTCCGACGAGGTCGTCTTCGTGCAGGCGCTGCATGACGATCACGATGCAGCCGGTGAGCTTGTGGTTGAGGCGGCTGATGAGCGTGTTGTCGTACCAGTCGTTGGTCGAGTTGCGGCGCGCGTCGGAGAGAGCTTTGTCGGGCTGCAGCGGATCGTCGATGATGATGAAGTCGGCGCCGCGTCCGGTGAGCACGCCGCCCACCGACGTGGCTTTGCGGCATCCGCGCGCGGTGGTAAGGAAATCCGCTACGGCACGCTTTTCCGACGAAAGGCGCGTTGCCGGAAAAATGCGCCGGTAAAGCGAACTATTGATAAGCGCGCGACAATCGATGGCGTGCTTGTCGGCGAGATCCTGGGCGTAGCTGGCGCAGATGATCTGCGCGCTGGGATTGTGTCCCATGATCCAGGCAGGAAAAGCGATCGAGGCACAATGAGATTTGAGCGAGCGCGGCGGGAGATTGATGATCAAGCGCCGGGTCTCGCCGAGGAGACAGCGCTGGAGTTCGTAGGCCATGACGTGCAGGTGCCAGTTGCGCGCGAACTCGGTTCCGGGATTGAGCTCGGTAAAGCTGCGCTCCACGAAAGTGGAGAAGTCGTTGCGCAGCAGAGCGTCGTATTCGGGTAAAGAGAGATCACAAGTCGACATTGGTTTTCCTGAAGCTGCTGAATTCCGGTTTCACCACGGAGTCACGGAGGACACGGAGGAAAGCGTTTTGGGTTTCGATGTCAGGCTGAAACGCGATGATTGAGTTCCGATTCGGGATAGTCATAGTATTTGGCGAGGCTTTGACTCCGGATTCCAAACCTCCCTTACTTTTTAAAGCGGCCTCGAAGTTAGTTTTGTCATCCTGAAGCGCATCTTTCGCGCGAAGGATCTCCCGAAATACCTCCAACTGAATTGCGCTTTATCGGCTCTTGGCCTACGGACGCAATCTCTTTGGTGAGAGCCAGTAAATGGAATTAACGCTTGAGGCATCGCGGGAGATCCTTCGGCCAAAGGCGGGCCTCAGGATGACAGATGATTGAAGGCAATTCCCTGGAACAAACTTCAGTAATCTGAACAAGGCTCGTGACCGATTGAGATGCGTGGGCTACATCATCGGACAAAAATGCTCTAGTAGCTTTACATAAGTCGAGTTTCATATGGATTTACTGAGCTTTACGAACTTATTGAGAAAGCGAAGATGCTTAGTGTTTCTTCGTTTCTTCGTTTCTTCGTGGCTCCGTGGCTCCGTGATCTCCGTGATCTCCGTGACTCCGCGGCTCCGTGGTGAAGAGCTTGCGCTTGCCGGACTTAATTTGTGCCCGGATCGGCAAATCGGCGCGAGAGACTTTCGATGAGCTTGCGATCCTGCTCCGCGAGATCGGCGATGTTTACCGGAGGCGTTGAGTCCTCGGCAGGCATGAGCGCAGCGAGCGCGCGCAACGACTGTACGTGCCCGCGGATTGAGTCTTCAATAAGGCGGCTCACAATGGCGTCGAGCCTGGTGACGGTTCGCTTTTCTCCGTTCTCCTCGATTTCGATCTTCTCTTTCAAAGCCGCTTCGATGGTGCTGGAGAGACTGCGGCGGCCCTTCGGTCGTCCTCGGGGATTGCCTGAAATGCCCTTCTGCCAGGAGTGGCCCTTCGGAGGCCTGCCGCGTCCAACTTTGTAGTTCGCCATGGTGGTCTGTTCCGCTGTACTTAAATTCTCCCTACTCTCTGTGCTATGACGAAATCGAAAAAAATGCAAGAGTTTTTTATTTCTGTAGTAGCATGAGTGTCGAGCATGTATAGTTCCAACACCAGGCTGGTATAGAGTGCCATAATGGGAATTACATAACGAGAGACAGCAATTGTGTTACCGTTTTCCCTTTTACGCTGTTATTACGCTGTTCTTCACTGTTATTTGGCTCGGGGAAAATATGGCGATTCGGCTAAGCAATTACGCGGCAGAGACTTACACGAGATTATCCGTCGTTCGTACCGGACGATCTCAGAATTTACGCTGTTAGTTACGCTGTTAACGAAAACCGGCTGTCGGCAGTCGGCACAAAACCAAGCTGCTAAGCGGCTAAGCTTCTAGCTGCTAGCCCAAGGCGAAAGCAGCTGTCACCTACCAGCTTCCAGCCAGGACAACGGCAGCAGCAGAAACAAAGGCAACTGCCCGGCTCGACGTTAAGCGAGGCGGGGCTGAGGTCGAATCTGCAGCTTCACTAGTTCAGTGCCGCGAAGCACTGTGATCTCGATTGGCTCGCCGGGAACCACTTCCGTCAGCAGTCGGTGAAGATCATCAATACCTGAAATGGAACTACGTCCAAAGCCAATAATTACATCTCGCTCGCGCAGGCCAGCAGCTTCCGCAGGAGAGCGCGGTTCGATCGAGATTGCCATTGCTCCGGTACTCGCCTTCAGAGAATAGTGGCGCACAATACGCGGATGGATGGGAACATCCTGTCCGGCGACGCCGATATAGCTGCGCTCGATCTTCCCGTTTCGGATCAACCGCACGGCGATGAACTGTGCCGTATCCGCTCCAATGGCGAAGCAGATTCCCTGAGCGCCCATGATCGTCGCCGTGTTTACGCCAATTACTTCGCCGCGCGAGTTCACCAGCGGACCGCCGGAGTTACCGGGATTCAGTGCGGCATCGGTCTGAATCACGTTATCGATAAGCCGGCCGGTTCTCGAGCGCATACTACGTCCGAGCGCGCTCACCACTCCGGCTGTGACCGTGTGCTGAAAGCCCAAAGGATTGCCGATAGCAATCGCCACTTGTCCAACTACGAGCGGGCGTCTGCTGCCCAGCGCGGCAAACGGAAGTTGACCGGATACGTCAACGCGAAGCACGGCGAGATCGGAATCGGGATCGTCGCCGATCAGCGTGGCGCGGCAGGTCTGTGCGTCAGGAAAGGTGACAATGATTTCCGATGCGAAGTGAATGACGTGACTGTTGGTGAGCACGAAGCCATCGGGCGTGAATACAAATCCAGAGCCGCTGCCTCCACGTTCACCTTGCGGATTGCGCGTAGAACTCTGCTGTCGTACGGAGATGTGGGCGACAGCAGGCCCAACCTTCTCGACGGCCGAGACCACTGCGCGCGAGTAGGAGTCAAGGAGTTCAAGGTCTTCGGGAATCGCCGCAGAGGACTGTAGGGAAGGCTGCGTCGTAGAAATCGAATCGAGCAGGGCAAAGTCCGGCATGGGCATGTAGATGCTTTGTCGCGGAGTTCGATTCAAACCCAAGAGCGAACACCCGTTCGGCTTCGCTCAGGGCAGGCTCCGGTCACGGAGGTAAACGGCGGAGGTCACGGAGCCTTTACCCCATGACGGTGTAGTAGCTGTCACCTGAACAGGCGCGGCAAAGGATTTGATCACCGCGCACGATTTCACGATGGAAATTAATCCCTTCGCCGCATTTGGAGCAGACGATTCTTTGACCTTTGAACCCAGGTAGGTCTTCGGGGCGGACTTCTACCTTTACGTTCTGAAATTCGAAGAGGTCTTCATCTTTCATTTCTCGATAGGCGAGCATTTGCTGCGCATTCTTGTTGTCAAGTTCAGGATGAAGAAGTCGCGCTGCTTCCTTTGATGACTCTTTGGCCGAAACTCGAACCGCGCGTTCCGCTTGAAGATCGACAAAGGTTGCGGCCATCTTTCCCCAGTCGAAAAACTTGAGCGCACGTTTGCCTAATCGGCACCCAGTTACGACTCCGATCGCATCGGTAGCGCAGCGATCGATTTCAACGTATGTGACGAGCCGCTTGCGATCGGCGCCGCGAGGATCTTCAATCCCTAATCGTGAAAGCCCAGCCATTGCCATGCGAACACCTAGAACTTGCCCGGCGCAGAGATGGCCATGTGCGATTTCAGCTTCGCGAAGATAGGCATCAAGCGATTCCATGTTTCGACAGCTACTGCTGCTTGCCGCCTTCCTTCTGATTGCCCTGATCTTCCGCCTGCTCCGGCTCAGTTGAGCGGCCGCGAACGGAGAAGCTGCGTTTCTGTCCATTCAGGGGCTCGAAAGTCACTCTGACCGGCTGTTTCTCCCAGACGGGCGCCTTGCATTCCGAATCGGGATCGTTGCCGGCTTTGGCTTCGCCGAGCGGAGTTCGCAGGATGGGTTTACGCTGGCCAAGCTGCTCTACCACCGCATACAGCTTCTGTCCGTCGGTGATTCCGCAATAGGCGGCGTAATCGCGGAACCAGCTCACGACCGAATAGAAGGGATCGAAGTCGGGAAGATTGATCTTCGAAACCCGCCCCGAGCTGCGGTCGACAAGCAGCCAACCATCGCGTTGCCATTTCCAGTCCGGACGCGAGGTGAGCGCGTCGTTCATGCGATACGCGCGACGCACAACGAAGACACGATCAGTTACATCATGCGGCTGATCGATGGTGAACTCGCGCGATCGGCTATCGATGTTGAGGGAGCGAATCTTCATATCTTGGACGCGATCAGCCTCGGGCCCGAGGAAGAGTTTGACTTTGATCCAGGGTCCAAAGGTGACCAGATGGGCTTTGGCGCCATGAACAAGGATTGCGGAACAGATGACGAAAAAAATGACTTGCAAGGTGCTCTTGCGCATGTTGGTAATGTTGGTATTAAGGTAAAGTTGCCTGTCCAGTCGTTCGGCGGTGCTGGCACAATAGTAATTCAGTCTTGAGGCACCATTGTGCAACTCAGAGATGCGCATTTTGCCTCACATCAGTAGATGGCATACATGCTCCAGGGCTCTCGCAACGGCACGCCGCGCAAGTTACAGACAATTCTGGTAGTTGACGATAAGCTCGACACCCTTCTGCTGGTCCGCGAGCTACTCACCTCGCGCGGCTACAACGTTACGACTGCCTCCGATGCCGATGAAGCTCTGCAAGCGATCCAGGCGGAGCGTCCTGATCTGATCCTGCTGGACGTAATTATGCCCGGCCGATCCGGCTATGACCTGTGCCGTGAATTGAAGGAAGATCCGGCGACCAGGCTGATTCCCGTGGTGATGATCACGGGTCTTAGCGATCGTAGCGACCGCATTCGCGGCATCGAGGCCGGCGCGGACGACTTTCTCTCCAAGCCGCTCTACCCAGAGGAGTTATATGCCCGCGTCAAAAGCCTGCTGAAGCTCAAACACTTTACCGATGAGCTTGAGAATGCGGAATCCGTCCTGTTCACACTGGCTTTGGGAGTAGAGGCTCGCGATCCCTTCACCGGCGATCATTGCTCACGACTCGCGCACTATGCCAGCGCGTTAGGACGCCACCTCCACTTCGATAATGACCAGATCATCGCGCTCGAACGCGGCGGATATCTGCACGACTTGGGCAAGATCAAGGTGCCCGACGAAATCCTTAAAAAAGGATCAGAACTTACGCGCGACGAGTGGGACATCATGAAGCAGCATCCGATTGACGGCGAAACGATCTGCCAGCCGCTGAAGTCCTTCCGCAAGGTTCTACCCATCATTCGCTATCATCACGAGCACTGGAACGGCTCGGGATATCCGGACGGACTCGAAGGACACAACATTCCCGTCCTGGCACGAGTTCTTCAAGTGGTAGACGTGTTCGATGCGCTCACCACGGCCCGTCCGTACAAACCCGCGCTCCCCACTCCGCAGGCGAAGGATACGATGCTGCGCGAAGCCAAACGGGGTCTTTGGGATTACGAGTTAGTTCGTGAGTTCTTCAGCATGCTGGAAGCGCAGCGTCGCGCAGCCTAGGTCGATGGGCAATAACAACTTCCGGGCAGGTTGCCTGCCTCCGTTCCACTTAGGTCGTAAGTTACAGAGGGCCGGACTGATTCCATCCCACTTCGTTTGCAACTGACATACAATCGTGAGCGTCTAAGACTCAGGTACCGGATTGGCACCAATGCCCGCGCCCTTTTACAGCATCATCATCCCGGCTTATAACGAGGCAGAACGCATCGGAACCAGTCTCGACCGCATTCTCGGTTACATCGCTGAATCTCGCTGGTCGGCGGAGATCATCGTCGTGAACGACGGCTCCCGCGACAACACCTCTCAGGTAGTTCAGGAATACTCGCGGCGCAATCCGATCATTCGTGTGCTGGAGAATCCCGGAAACCGCGGAAAGGGGTACAGCGTCCGCAACGGAATGTTGAATGCCTCGGGGCAGGTTGTGCTGTTCACCGATGCCGATCTCTCTTCTCCAATCGAGGAAGCGAATAAGCTTTTCGCGGTCATCGAAAGTGGGGAAGCGGACGTTGCCATCGGCTCGCGCTATCTGCAGAGCGAACTCCAGACGCGCAAGCAGCCGCTGCATCGTCGCATGCTCGGTCGAGCCTTCAATGTCGCGCTGCGCACGATCCTCGGGCTCCCGTACGTCGATACTCAGTGCGGGTTTAAGGCCTTCAATCGCAAAGCTGTTACGACGATCTTCCCCAATATGAAGATTGAGCGCTGGGGGTTCGATCCAGAGATTCTCTTCCTGGCCCGTCGCTACGGGCTGCGTGTCGCAGAAGTACCGGTCTCGTGGGCCCACGATCATCGCTCCAAGATCAGCCCTCTGCGCGACGGTACCCGGATGCTCGGCGAG
>DATEMI010000468.1:0-2687 GCA_035275665.1 Terriglobales bacterium
GCTGAGTGCGTCCCAATCCTGCGAGACGATGACTCGTCCTGATTGTCGTCGAACGTGATCGGCAAAAGCTGCCGGCAAGGTGTCAGGAATCTGGAGTTCATTCCCGGCGCGCTGATTCACGCGGACAGTGCCAACGTGATCGAAGGGCGAGCCAGGCGTGGCATAGAAGGCGCAGCAGCCCACTTCAAGAAGGTCTCCAGCGGCTTGCAATGCGCAGAGAAGAAATTCCTGCTCGGTGCGGCAAAACGCCGCCGCCGTGCCGGTGGCAATCATCGCGTCACAAATTTCTTCGATCGAGTACAAGGTTTGCCAGTTATGAAAAAGGCATGAGCGCGTCATGCCAAAGCAATTCAAATTTGATCCTGCACGACTGCCCCGCTATATCTCACAAAAGCCGGCTCTACGCCGAATACGCGCGATGTCCCGTCAATCTGCCGACCAAGTCGCACGAGAGCCGATCGAGATCCGACGTCGTAATCTGCGCGGTGCGTTGCGGCGGTAGCAATCGCGTCTCGCTTTTGCCTTCCACGTCGCGCCGCAAGTGCACGAGCAGCGCCTGGACTACACTCGAGTCGAACTTTGTGGGTGACAGACGCACAAGCTCATGACACACGCTCGCAACTGAACTCGAGGCGCGATAGGGACGATCACTCGTCATCGCATCGAATGTATCCGCGACAGCGACGATACGTACCGAAAGCGGAAGCTCGTCGTTGTGCAAGCGGTCGGGATACCCCGAGCCATCGGCGCGCTCATGGTGCCAGCGGACCACTTCCGGCACTTGCGGCCAGGGGAAACGCACGGACGAGACGATCTGATGGCCCATCACGGTGTGATCGGCGATTGCGCGAAACTCTTCCGGACGCAACGTGGAGGCTTTCGAGAAGAATTGCTTGTCAACCGTCACTTTGCCAATGTCGTGCAGATGACCAGCTGCGCGAATCCCAGAGACCTCTTCCTCATTCATACCCAGTGTGCCTGCGATCCCGGCAGCGAAGCGCGCCACATGAATGGAATGTCCGCGCAGATATTGATCTTTGCAGTCGATCGTAGTCGCGAAAGCTTCGAGTGCATCGTCGTAGGAATGATGAAGCGAGCTGAGAAGGCGCAGATTATCCGCGATCTGATGACGGAGAGACTCAGCTAACGAATGATTGTGCAGTACCAGCGCCAGATGAGGCGCGAGCATCTCCAGGCATTCGATATCGGCGGCACCGTACGGCTCGCGTCCTAAACGCGCACCCAGCGCGAGCATGCCTACGGGACCAGGGTTCACACGCAATGGTGCGAGACACTGAATAGAGGAGAGGAAAGGAGAATCCTGAGAACCGAAGAATTCCTGCAAGTCCTGCGGTCGCGTCGGGGCGCGCGATCCGCGCGCCTGATGCCAATGCTGCGGCTGCACTCCGGCGAGAGCGAGTACCGTATTGGGACTCAGTGTGGGGAATCCGTGAGCAGCTACGCAGGTAAGCTTGGTGATGTTGCCGTCGAGTAGCAGGATCGCCGCCTGCTCGGCGTCGAACGCGATTGCGACTCGCTCCAGGATTTGTCGGACCGAGTCGGAAAACTCCCGCTCCGACGTCGCCACGGGGCCGATGTGGGCAATGGTTCTCAGTACGGCGAAGAGGCGGACGAGCTTCGAGTTTTGTTCCATCGACAGACGAAGCGACGGAACCGACAGAGCAGCTAAAACATAGCACCGGAGTGAGTGCATCCCGCGGAATTTGTGAAGAGTGGTTAGTTGCTGGTTTGGTACATGCGAGCTTTACCGCGTGTACTTTGGAGGCTCTTCCGGATCGAGCGCCACCTGGTCGTGAATCTCCTGAATCCTTCCGTACACCGCGCGCCGGATTGCTTCCAGGTTATAGGTGCGCACAATGAAGATATCGGTGGCATACAGGAAATTCCACTGCTCGTCATCCATTCGTTTGCGGATGCCGGTTGGAGTCGCCACAACGTAAGTCACGGTCCAGCGAAAATCTGAGGCTGAATCGTAAAGTTCGACGATGAGTTCGTCGGCGAAGCAATCGGGATCGGGAGGTCCGGGAACCGCGTCGAAGTGCTCGAAGTTGAACTGGGTTACCCGTACGCGTCCGAGATTGTCGGAGATCGGCGCCAGATCAGCTTCTCGTGCGGCACGCGAGGAGCCGGCGAATGCGTGGTCGAATCGGCGTTCGATCCTGGGATCAAGAGGGGCGTAGTCGCCCAATTTACCCTCATCTTTTCGGGTGAGCATCAGGCGCAGAGCGGAATAGAAGACGATCCCGACGAGCACGAACAGCGCAAACTCGATTTGGTTATTCATACACTTCTCTCTTGTTTGCGCGGCCGCTGTGGGCCTGAAATCCTTGCTAAATCCTACCCGAGCCACCAACTTTTCCACAGCTTTGTCATGAACTGTGTCCAACCAGAGCAGCTCCCGGGGCATCGCATTTGGGATTCTTGGGATTTCACCGGGCATCAGCCTCCATGTCCAAGAGGAAGACGCAGACCGCAACCAGGCCAGGCCAGCAAATCAGGCGGCCTGGTCTCTGGATCGACTTAGCCAATCTTCCTACCTCGCTCGCTCGGCGAAAAAGCAAGCCGCAGCCAATTTGGAAAATGACTGCGCCATCGGCGGAGGGCTCGCAAGATCATTATTTACAGCTGGCAGATGCGGTTCTGAAGCGAGTAACTTTCGAAGCCCC
>DATEMI010000469.1:0-4187 GCA_035275665.1 Terriglobales bacterium
TGTCGATATGCACAGTGATGGTCTTGCCTATTCGTGATTTTTGGATAATTCTGCTGTCGGGTTTACAAATTACATATTTGTAATTTTTATGATCAACCAGGTCGGCCACGAAGCTTCTCGAACGCTCTCTGCCATCCAAGGTCAGTTCGCGCGCCTTGCGTACTTGGCCAGCCTGCAAGACGCACCTGGAAATTATCGGCATTGGGGCTTGGCGCGCGAGTTCGGAGACGAAGAAGTATCACGCGCCTTCCATCATTCGCACCGCATGGTGCTGGAAACCGTACTCCAGACAGACTTAGCCGAACTCCTTGGCGATCTTCAGCTTGGAGCCGAGGAGGAGGGCCACTCGCCAGCAGAATTTGTGGAATACCTGCTTTCCACTCCGCTTGTCCGTACTCCGGAATGGCCCTCCCACAGTCACGAGCACTTCAACTTTGTACTGGAATCGCTAAGGTCTCTCGCTCTGGTTCGCGCATCGCGCTCTTAAGCTTCATTGCGATCCCCACAACCCTGCCAACTACTTCGATTTCATCGGGATACCGGAAGTTCCGCGCGGGCAGGCCGGACAGCGCGTGCGGCTGCACCTGAATTTCGCGGCTGCTGATAAGGGCGCACCACCCGCAAATGTAGCTGTCGTGAGTCTCGAGGAAATACACAGGACGCTCAAAATCCGAAACCCACGGGCCGGTCTCTATCGAAGTCACCTTCGGGTCGACTTGGACAAAGCTTCCTGGGAGGATCATCGGGTAGAGCGTATAGTCCTCTGTTCCCACATAACCATATGTATATTCAGTTTTTTGCAGCGCATGCAGGGCTGCAATCGGACGCACGCCCCATTCCTGAATCATGCGCCGAATGTAGCTGGTTTTCCGGTCGTCGAACAACGGATCAAGCCTGACCGGCAGCTCACAGGTCTCGACGTGAGCATTCTCTATCAGGTGTGTTTTACGCACCGGGGCAACCGTGCTGATCGTTTGCCGTTCGATGCCATACCACTCGAGCAGTTCGCAAATGCTGCGGCGATAAATAATCGCGAGCGCTTCCAGTTTGTAAATTCCCGGCAAAACGCCTTTGCTTTCAATATTCGAAAGCCGGCTCTGCGCCACCCAATAGCGCATGTTCTCCCGGTCGGCAGCCAGGCGCAGGCTCGCGTCCTCCACGTCCTTTAGCGTGAATCCGAGCTTGTCCCGCAGCTTACGAAGTCGTTCTCCTGGTGTCATGAATGTTCCCCTTCTTACGAAAATGAAAACTCCGATGACACGATACAGGCGACCCATGTGCGAATCCACAGGATCGAAATTACGTTTTCGTAATTTTCTAATGTTGAAACCCGCATTGAGCAGACGCCCACGCTACAGTTTTGGCTGTTTTCATCGACATCGTTGGACATCTTTGGTGGGTGCTCCTGTTTCCGTTCTGCTGTGAGTCAGTACCGTTCCCGGTAGCGAATGGGTTGAAGCCCAAGCTCAATCATCCATTCCCAACCGCGGAAGGCGAGCAGCCGAGGCGCAGCTGGATCCACAGTAGCAGTGAAAGCAAAAGGCCAGCCTTTCGGCTGGCCTGCGTCCGCGAGCGTGGACTGAATTAGAAGGTGTACTGCAACACGCCCTTGATTACGCGCTGCCCCTGACGCCCTTGCTGCAGGTTCAGGAAGCTGCCGGTTCCATCGAGGACGTTCATGTCGATCCCTGGCGTGTAGTCGTAGTTTGCGTGGTTGAGAACGTTGTAGAACTCAGCACGCAGTTGGATCTGCTGGCCTTCCCACTTTGGCATCTTGATCGTGCGCGTGACCGCAGTGTTCAGGTTGTAGGAGCCAGGCTGAATGTAGGTGTTGCGTCCTACATTGCCCGCGCCCGGAGCAACGACCCAGTGAACGTTGGCGGCAGTGGTCGGAGCGCCGGTATCGTTGTTGTAGATCGTGCCCGGAGTTCCTTTGACGAAGATTCCATCAATGCCCACCGAGGTGATCGGCGCGCTGGCGTTGCCGAGGAATGGCCGTCCGTTGACGGCGTTGCCGTCACCATTTGTGTCGATTCCCGCAACGGAGATCGTCGCCGGTTCACCCGATTGAAGACCGAGCACGTTAGCTAACTCCCAACCGTTGCTGAGCAAGCTGAGAGCATGCGCGAACTGGTTGCTGTTCGAGTTGTATCCAGGAACCGAGTACACAAAGCTCGTTACCCAGCGATGGCGGGTGTCGAAGGCCGAGAGAGCCCTCTCACTTTTGCGTCCGTCAGGGAAATACGGGCTCTGCGGAACGACAGTCAAAGTGCCAAGCCCGTAGTACACATCAGAGCCATTGTCGATTGCCTTGCTGAACGTGTAGGCGCTGCGGAACAGCAGTCCGCGAGCGAAGTGACGTTCCACTTCGGCACTCAGACCGTTGTAGTGCGAGTCGCCGCTATTGTCACGAACCGTGATCGGACCGCGAGCCGGATTCAATCGCGGCAGGTAAGCAAGCGCACCCGAAGCAAGTGCGTTGGGATCGTAGCCGCCGAAGGCGTTGACGGTGTCAGACTCGAAGAGATGTTCGCCGCGAGTTCCGACGTAGGCCAGCGTCAAGATCATCGATGCAGGCAGTTCACGCTGTACGTCCAGGTTCCACTGATAGATCTTCGGGTTTACCAGGTTGGAAGCGACGGAGGTCTGTCCAGCGAGCGGGTTCAAAGCGGGATTCTGCTGCGCGATGAGCGTGCTGGCGTTTGCGAGTCCTCGTCCACTCGTGCCGACGATGCTGTCGGCAACGGCGTTCGGAGCCGAAGCCTGCACGTTGTCGAGCATCAGCGTGTAGAACGAGTCGTAGAAGACGCCGAGGCCGCCGCGGAACACAGTCTTCTTGTCGCCTAGAATCGCAGGCATGAAGTTCGGGCTGTAGGTCACGCCAACGCGGGGACCGAAATTGTTGGTGTCGTTCTTCACCGTGACTTTGTCGGTCAGGTTGTTGAACGGACCGTTCGCCAGGTTGTAGCCGGGATACGCTTCGTAATTCTCAGGATTGCCGGCGTATTCGTAGCGGAGTCCGGCTGAGAGTGTCAGATTGGGACGCGCCTTCCACGTGTCTTCGAGGAAGTAGCCCTGCTGCGTCATGTTGGGCTTCGCCACTGGGCTGCCGAAAGTGATGGCGCCGAAAGTACCAAGACCGGTGAAGTCATCCAGGAAGTTTCCGAAGGGAGTGAATCCTCCACCAGCGTTGTAGGTTTCAGTTCCGAAGTAGTTGAACGGAATGTGATCGTTCACGAGCAGGTGCGCCACGTCGGCGCCAAGCTTCCAAGTGTGATTCCCCCGGGTGTAGGTAAGCGCGTCCTGTTCCTGATAGGTCTGGTGACCGCGTCCCTGCGGCACGATCGGAGCCACACCGAGCAGCGACAGCCGCGAAATACGGTTGATGGTGATACGGGGCTGCGTGTAGAGCGGGTTCTTCAGATCTTCGGGCTCAGGGGCAAATTCGAAGTCAAACTTCCCATAAGAGGAACGGAATTCGTTCACCGCGTTTTGAGTGAAGGTGTGAGTCCACGAGCCTCCAACGTTCTGCGATGGACCACCCTGATTCGTGTCGAAGCCAGGCAGTGAGGTCGGATTGTTGTAGAAGTCCGGGCTCACTTTGTTGTAGTCGTGCAAATAACGTACGGCGATCACGTTGCGCTCAGACGCAACATAGTCCACCTTGAAGCTGTACTGCGTGTCCGGCTGCTGCTGCGGTGGAGGCGTGCGCTGTACCAGACCGAACTCGATGTTCTGTCCGGCGCCGTTGCTCTGCGTGTTCACGTTGAAGGTGTTGCCGCTGGCGCGGAGATTGCCAAAGTACTGCAACAGCAGGTTCGCGTTCGACGTTCCATACGCCTGAAGCTGTGAAGCACCTAAAGCAGTGGGCGCGGCGATCACCGCCGGCGTCGAGTTTCCATAGAAGCGCTGCCACTCAGGCGTGAAGAAGAAGAAAAGCTTGTTCTTCACGACCGGACCGCCTACTGCGAATCCAAAGGTGTGGGTGTCGTAACGGGCCTTGTCGCGCGACGTAGCGCCCGCGAGACCAGACTGCGCGTCGACGGAGTTCAGTCCAGAACCGCTGTAATTGTCCCAAACCGAACCATGTAAGTTGTTGCTGCCGCTCTTGTAAATCACGTTCGTGACCGAAGCTCCGCCGCGTCCGAATTCGGCCGAGTAAGAATTGGTCAACACCGATACTTCCT
>DATEMI010000470.1:0-7172 GCA_035275665.1 Terriglobales bacterium
AGGTAAAAGCGGCCGATGAATCCTCAGCAGATTACGTCGCCATTGGGCCTGTATTCAGCACGATTTCGAAGGAGAGTCCCGATCCGGTGATTGGTCTCGAAGGCGTAAAGCGGGCGCGGGCTCTCACGCAAAAACCGCTGATAGCGATTGGCGGAATCACCCTCGAAAACTGCCGCTCAGTGATCGAAGCCGGCGCAGATTCGGTCGCAGTCATCAGCGATCTGCTCACCGACCCGCGCAAAAGAACTGCGGCTTTCCTGCACAAAATGAGGTAAAACTATCAGGCAGTGACCACCCAGTTCCAGGTTCGCGTACCCGTCCGCGAATCCACCGAGTTCGTCAAGGGAATCAATCTCACCAGCGCGACCTCTCTTGTAATTGGTTCCATGATCGGCTCCGGAATCTTCATCGTTTCAGCCGACATTGCGCGCCTGGTCGAGTCGCCGGCGCTTCTCATCCTCGCCTGGACTGTGACCGGATTCATGACCATCGTCGGCGCGCTGACCTATGGCGAACTGGCTGCGATGATGCCGAAGGCGGGCGGGCAGTATGTTTTCCTGCGCGAATCGCTCGGGCCACTCTGGGGATTCCTCTACGGATGGTCGATGTTCACGGTGATCCAGACCGGAACGATTGCCGCTGTAGGCGTCGCCTTCGGGAAATTTCTCGGCGTCCTTTTCCCAGTGATTTCAGCCGACAAATGGATATGGCACATCGGCCATGTTCCAAAATTGGTGGTTGGGCCTCTGGCTCTAGGCAACATGGACGTTGGTCTCAATCGCCAGAATCTTGTTGCCATCGCCACCATCCTGCTGCTCACCGGCGTGAACGTGTTGGGTGTTCGCAGTGGCGCTTTTGTCCAGAACATCTTTACCTTTTCCAAGACAGCCGCGCTGCTTGGTCTGGTGCTGATCGGCGCAGCACTCGGACGAAATGCCGAAGCCATCCGCCAGAACTTCGGACACTTCTGGCAGAACGCATCGTTCCATACGCTGCATCCGGTGCAGGTCGGCATCGGCGGTCCGACCGCGCTCGTCGGCTTATTAACGATCATCGCTGTGGCGCAGGTCGGGTCGCTGTTCTCTGCCGACGCATGGAATGGCGTCACATTCACGGCAGCGGAAGTCGAGAATCCGCGGCGCAATATTCCCCTTTCGCTGGCGCTGGGCACGAGCATCGTCATCCTGCTCTACATCGCTGCGAATTTCGTTTACTTGATGGTGCTGCCTCTTCACGGCGATCCGCACGGCAGCACGATTCTTGCTCGCGGAATTCAGTACGCTGCGGATGATCGCGTAGGCACTGCGGTGATGCAGCAGGCGTTCGGTGCATCGGGCGCGGCGCTGATGGCCATCGCCATCCTGATCTCGACCTTCGGCTGCAACAACGGACTGATTCTCGCCGGCGCGCGAATCTATTACGCGATGTCGAAAGATGGGCTGTTCTTCCGCTCGATCGGCGACCTGCACCCGCGATATAAAACTCCAGCAGTCTCACTGGTTGCGCAGACCGTGTGGACATGCGTCCTCTGCCTCTCCGGCACCTATGGTCAACTGCTCGATCTGACCATGTTTGCCCAGATCGCCTTCTATATCCTCACCATCGGCGGGTTATTCGTGCTGCGGCGGACGCAGCCCGATGCGCCTCGTCCCTATCGTGCCTTTGGGTATCCTGTTTTGCCCGCAATCTATATATTGATGGCAATATTTATCGAGATCGTGCTGTTGCGCTACAAGCCGCAATATACTTGGCCCGGACTAATCATCGTGCTGCTGGGGATTCCCGTGTACCTGTTCTGGTCGCGGCAAAGTGCGCGCGTGAAAGCTTCTGAGCTACCGAGTTAAGTAGAGCTGAGATCGCAAACACACAGGAGAACAATGAATGCCTGATTTAATGGCAAAGAAGCCTCTGAACGTCATCATGGCGGAGGCGCACGAAACCGGCGAGCACAGTTTGCGACGCGCGCTTGGTGCGACGAACCTGATTTCCCTCGGAATCGGAGCAATCATCGGCACGGGCATCTTTGTGCTAACGGGCACAGCGTCGGCTGAGAACGCCGGTCCAGCTATTGTTCTTTCATTCATCCTGGCGGCTGTCGCTTGCGTCTTCGCCGGCCTATGCTATGCCGAGTTTGCGTCGATGATTCCCGTTGCGGGATCAGCCTACACATATGGCTACGCGACTCTGGGTGAGTTCATCGCCTGGATCATTGGTTGGGATTTGATTCTCGAATATGCGCTCGGCGCGGCGACGGTGGCCAGCGGATGGAGCGGATATGTATTGAGCTTCCTCGGCGATTTAGGGATTCGCATTAGCCCCACCCTTGCCGGAGCACCCGGCACGCAATTTGTTCTGTATCACAACCATTGGGAACGCCTGGCTGGAATCATCATGAAGCTCAACCTTGAGCACATCGATCCCGCCACCCTGCCCACCACCACTTCTTCTTTCAATCTGTTCGGGTTTATCGGGATCGCGATTGTGACGGTCATTCTCGTGATCGGAATCAAGGAATCGGCGAACTTCAATTCACTTATTGTGATTATCAAAGTTGCCGTACTCTTGGTGTTTCTCGGTCTCGGCGGGGCTTATATATTCGCGCACCATGCACAGGCAGTCGCCAATTGGACTCCGTTTCTTCCCAAGAACACTGGTCATTATGGTGACTTCGGAATTTCAGGAATAGCTACTGCTGCGGGCATTATTTTCTTTGCGTATATAGGATTCGACGCTGTTTCTACGGCTGCGCAGGAAGCCAAGAATCCGGCGCGCGATATGCCGATCGGGATTCTAGGCTCTCTCGTCATCTGTACAGTGCTCTATATCCTGGTTGCGCTCGTCCTCACCGGACTAGTGAAGTACACCAACCTCGACGTTCCTGATCCGATCGCGATCGGCATCGACGTGACTGGCGTGCGTTGGGGAAGCATGCTGGTGAAGCTCGGCGCGATCTGCGGCCTGAGCAGCACGATGGTGGTGATGTTACTCGGGCAATCGCGCGTCTTCTTCTCGATGTCCCGCGATGGACTCCTGCCCGCTTGGGCGAGCAAGGTTCATCCGAGATTCCGCACCCCGTATCTCTCGACGATCTTTGTCGGTATATGCGTCGCCCTCGCTGGCGCTCTTACTCCGATCAACGTGCTCGGTGAGATGGTCTCGATCGGCACGCTGCTGGCATTCATTATCGTGTGCGCAGGCATCTGGGTTTTGCGCCGCCGCGGAACACCGGTGAAGCGCGCCTTTGTAACGCCTTGGGTGCCGTTTACGCCCATTATGGGAATCATCACTTCGGCGTACATGATGTACAGCCTGAAGAACGCCACATGGATTCGTCTCGTCGTCTGGCTGGTGATCGGGCTCATCATCTACTTCGCGTATAGCCGGCATCACAGCAAAGTCCAGCAGGGCCATCCGGAACAGGTGATGCAGCCCGCAGGGGATAGCTACACGCGCTAGAAACAGAACCGCCGCCGCTAGGCGGTGGGGCAGCGGCTTGGTTTGCGGTTTCGGATCGCCCAGTCAAATTGCCCGGAGCTGGCCATTCGGCCATCTCCGGCCCAGCGGCTACCGCCGCCGGTTCCGTTCGTCCATCGCCGCCAACCTGCAATTCCTACGGCAGGTTCACCAGCCCATTCCTGATCGCATACACCACCAACTCCGCCGTCTTGTGCAGCCCAAGCGCGTTCATGATGTTGGCCCGATGCACCGCTACGGTGTTCACGCTCACGTCCAACTCGTTGGCAATTTCCTTATTCGACTTACCCATGGCAATGAGCTGAAGAACTTCGAGTTCACGCGCTGTTAACCCTGCGGTGCGTTCACCTTTGAGGTTCTCGGCGCGCTTGAGTTGCGCGTCGAGCACGATATCGCCCTCCAACACGCGGCGAATTGCGGCGGCGAGATCGAGGTCGGATGCATTCTTGAGGATGTAGCCGCGCGCGCCGGCTTCAAATGACTGTCGCACCAATGTCTCCTCGGAATGCATGCTGAGCATGAGGACTGCGGTTTCAGGAAGCGATCCCATAATGGTCCGCGTGACATTGATCCCGCTCTCGCCCTGAAGAGCGCAGTCCATGAGAATCACTTGCGGCTTTAGTTTGCGCGCCAATTCCACAGCCTCGACACCGCTGCTGGCCTCCCCAGCGACGTGAATGTCGCTCTCGTCTTCGAGCATGCGGCGAAATCCGCGGCGCACGAGCCTGTGATCGTCGACTAGCAGGACGGAGATTTTGTTCTTGGGCATTTTCGATAATACTTGCGGCATGGAGTCGCAAGAAGCTAAGAACCGCTAGCGCACACTGGCACTCGGCTTATTGCTGACTGCCTATTGCCTGTTGCAGCTTATTGCTTACTTCACCGCCTGCCTATCTGCTCCGCGCGGCACGCGCAGTCGCACCAACGTTCCGCCTTCCGCAGGCTGCGTGAACTTCAATTCTGCCTCGATCAGTTGCGCGCGCTCGCGCATTCCTACCAGGCCGATCCCTCGCGAGCCATTCGAGGACGCCGAGAGACCGCGTCCGTGGTCTTCAATTTCAATCTCCAGCGTATCGGCCAGATAACGCAGACGAACCCAAGCGCGCTGCGCTCCGGAGTGACGTTTGATGTTGTTCAGCGCTTCTTGCACTACGCGATAGATATGTACGCCGGCGTTGCGCGGAACCTCGAACGGCGTGCCAGATTTTTCGTAAGAGATCTCGATGCCAGTTTGCCGCTCAATCGTGGGCAAATACCAATCGAGACTCTGCTCGAGTCCCGACTCGTCAAGCATGACTGGATGCAAAGCCTGGGAGAGCGTCCTGGTTTTGTCCAGCGCCGATTGCGCGACTTCGCGGATTTCGCGGAGGCTGTCGGCCAGTTCCGAATCAGGATTGCGTCTTTCTGCCCGTGTGAGCATCGCTCCTAGCGCAGTGAGGATCTGTCCGAACTCATCATGCAGTTCGCGCGAGAGGTAGCTGAGAGTCGACTCCTGCGTCGAGATCAGCTTCTGCGCGAGTTCTCCGCGCTGCTGCGACACAATTGCGAGCTGGCGGAACAATCCACGATTGGAGCGGATAATCAGCGCGCTGGTAAGCACAATGGCTGCAAGCGTCGCGATCAGAAAAATGTAGGCCTGGCGCTGGACGCGATCGTAGATAGATGTGACCCGCTGCTGCGCCTGTTGCTCGCTTTCATTATTGGCCACGAGAAAACGCGCAATGGTATTGCTCAAAGCAGCTTGCCGCGGCTGCAGCGATGTGAGTACCTCCTCTCGTGCCTGAGCTTCGTTGCCTCGCCCAGCCAGTACGAACATCTCATCCATCGCATTCCAGAATTGGGAAACAGAGTCGCTCAAATACTGCCGTTGCGCCGGGGTGCGCGTTGCAACAGCGAGTTCCTGCTCGCGCTGCAGGGCATCTTTTAGATCAGTGCGAATTCGCAGGAACTGGGGCTGAAAAGCCGTGAGCGGATAGTGCTCAGGATTGTCGAGCATATCGCGCATGCTCAGTGCTGCATCGTTAAGATTATTTTGAATGCGCAGCAACTGCAGCGAGTCTTTGCGATTGCGTTCGGTGATCGACGTCTGCAGCTCGCGAAGGCCTGCTATTTGGCGGGTTACATACCATGAGTACGCGACGACAGCGCTCAGCGTAACAGCAAGCCCGAGCAGGCCCGCACGCCAGATTCCGGAATGGGCCTTAGCAATCGGAGCAGCCATCTATTTTCCTGCGAGGGCGACGTAGTAGGGACCGAGAAACAGCCGGGCCGAAGCATCATCAGCAACGATGATCTGCAGCGGCTTGACTGGACGCAGATTGTCCTGCCTTGCAGTGGCGATTTGCGCTAGCTGCTCTCCGCCTAGGCTATAGACAAGCAGTGTGACACTCTCGCCATCCTTCTTCCGCCCAAAAGCGTAGGCGCCCGCATCGAACGACTTCGACCCGAGCGTAAATCCAGTTTGGGAAAGCAGCACGCCGCTGTATTTCTCCTGGTAAGCCGAGCTGTATCCGGCCGTGTCGATCAAGCTGACGAGGAAAACCTTATTGTTCGGCAATGCGACCATCGCCGCATTTCGCTCTTGTGTAGGCACATTTTCGCCGTCGATGAACACGGTGGTGGGCAATAGCTGCTTCAGGCGCTCTTCTGAAACCGGCGTGATTTTCTGGGCTGCAGCATACGTAGCCACTAAACCCAAGCACAAAAGTGGCAGGAATGAAAGTCGCCTTCTCATTTATCACCTTGCGCGGCGACAGTTGACGCTCAAGGCAGCAGCAAGTCGCCTGTCGCGGGCGTGAGCACAATTTGTAATGGTTTTGGGTTACCCGAACGATACTACAAAAAGACTATGGTGCGAGAGGCTGCACGCCGATAGGGTGAGTTCACCCTATCGAATCGAAGCCCGCCTCGCCTGAGGCGGGAATTTTTTTATCGGATCAGTTTTGAGGAGGGCACGACCTCACCGCAGGTCTTTACGGCTCATGTGCTCTGCAGGAAGCTTACTGCGATAGGAACTGTCATCCTGAAGCGCCTCTTTTGCGCGAAGGATCTCCGATGTTGTTTCCGACTCACATGCATTTAAGAGGCTTTTCGGCCGAAGAGCTTGAGGATTCTCGTGAAGGAGCCCCACCAAGGGCAATGCACCTCTGACAGATCGCCGGAGATCCTTCGGGCAAAAGAAGCGCTTCAGGATGACAAGTTGGATAACGTCAAAGTCCTGTCATCTGACTTGGTCGTTTCAGTACAGTCCGCGGTAGCGGACGGTACCGACTTTGCTCTAAACCGTGCCTTTGCGCAGTTCTCCGCTGCCATTCACGGTCTTGATGTCGAGGGTGCGTCCTCCGCTGCCGATCGTGCCGTGGACGGAATGGCGTCCGATGCTGCCTTGGACTGTGAGCGGAAAGTCCGAGTCGAGATGGCCGTTCACACTCCTGAAGTCTATTTCGGCATTTGCATTGGCGGGAAGCTGCAGCTTGATGCTGCCATTCACGCTCTTGAATTCGAGATCGCCAGACCAGTCTGCACGTCCGAGGGTGGCATCGATCGATCCATTCACCGTATTCGCAGAAGCCCAGCTCGACGTCGAAATGTGAATGCTTCCGTTCACGCTCGTCGCTTCCACATAGCGTCCCATCGACTCGGCATTGACTTCGCCATTCACGTTTTTGCCGGTAAAGCGCACATTACGAGGCATATGA
>DATEMI010000471.1:0-4509 GCA_035275665.1 Terriglobales bacterium
AGAAATGCGCGTTACGGGCTGGTGACGATGTGTGTCGGTGGCGGCATGGGTGCAGCGGGGATTTTCGAGAACATCCAATGAGTACTCCGCCACAGACGGCACAGAGTCGCACAGAGGCGCTTATGAGGCTTGCGTCTGCCATGAACTGGGGAAAGCGGGATTCTCAGTTCGACGGCAAGTCGCAAGGCCCGGTTTCGACGGAATCCAGATCGAAGGTGAATAAGGAGCCTTATGGCAACGGCAGCAATTCCTAAAACGAAAATCGCTGGCGGCAGCTTTCTGATCGAAGATCGCCGTCCTGACGAAGTCTTCACTCCGGAGGACTTCACCGACGAGCATCGTCAGATCGCGCAGACGACTGAAGAATTTGCGCTGAAAGAGATCGTCCCCAACATCGAGAAGATCGAGCACAAGGACTATTCCGTCAGCCGCGATCTCATCAAGAAGGCCAGCGAGCTTGGCCTCGCCTCCGTCGACATTCCCGAAGACTACGGCGGGATGGACATGGACAAAGTCACATCCGCCATCATCGCCGACTACATTGCCAAATCGGGAAGCTTCAGCGTTACGTGGGGAGCGCACGTCGGCATCGGCACGCTGCCGATCGTCTATTTCGGTACTCCCGAGCAGAAGCAGAAATATTTGCCGAAGCTCGCTTCAGGCGAGTGGGTCGGAGCCTATGCGCTATCAGAGTCTTCCTCTGGATCGGACGCACTCAACTGCCGTTCTCGCGCCGATCTCTCCGCCGACGGCAAGCACTATGTTCTCAACGGCGAGAAGATGTGGATCACGAATGCCAAGTTCGCCGATCTTTACGTTATCTTCGCGAAGGTGGGAGGCGAGAAATTCTCCGCGTTCATTGTCGAGCGCACCTTCCCAGGATTCTCCGTCGGAGCAGAGGAGAAGAAGTTGGGCATTCGTGGGTCATCGACTTGCCCCTTGATTCTGAATGATTGCAAAGTTCCAGTCGAGAATTTGCTGGGCGAAATTGGCAAAGGACACATCATTGCCTTCAACATCCTGAACATCGGCCGTTTCAAATTGGGAGCGGGATGCGTTGGCGGCGCGCGAAACTCGCTACAGAGCGCACTCTCCTATGCCAAACAGCGCAAGGCATTCGGCAAGACTCTCTCAGAGTTCGGCCTGATTCGTGAAAAGATCGCCGATATCGCTACGGGAATCTATGTCGGCGAGGCCTTGGCCTATCGCACCGTTGGAATGATCGATGAAGCTTTGCGCGATATCGATAAGAAATCTCCCGATGCTTCCACTCAGATTCGCAAAGGCATCGAGGAGTACGCGGTCGAGTGCTCGATCTTGAAGGTTTGGGGTTCGGAGATGCTGGATCGCGTCGTCGATCACGTGGTGCAGATTTATGGTGGCTATGGCTTCGTTGAGGAGTACCCGGCCGAGCGTGCCTATCGCGATTCGCGTGTGAACCGCATCTTCGAGGGCACGAACGAGATCAACCGCATGATCATCACCGGCTGGCTGATGAAACGTGCGATGAGTGGGCAGCTCGCACTCATGCCGGCTATCAAGAAGCTGATGGACGAGGTGCTTTCCGGTCCATCGATGGGCGAGGAAACGGAAGGAGCTCTTGCCGCCGAGCAAACGCTGCTCGGCAACGCCAAGAAAGCTGCGCTATTCGTCGCGGGAGTGGCTTCGCAGCGATACATGACGGAGCTCGCTGACCAGCAGGAGGTCATGGCGGCGCTGGCGGACGTAATCATCGAAGTCTTTGCTATGGATTCGGCCCTCCTGAGAACTATGAAGCTAGTACAGGCGCAAGGGGAGAACGCTGCAGCACTTCCAGTCGCCATGACTCAGGTGTATCTGTCGGAGGCCATGGCGCGCATCGAAGTCGCGGCCCGACGTGTGCTTGCTGCCGCTGCGGAAGGCGACAACCTGCGGATTCAGACCACGATCCTGCGTCGCCTCATGAAGCACGAACCGACCAACGTGATCGGGCTACGCCAGCAGATCGCTACAAGAACGATCGAGGCAGGGAAGTACACGATCAGCTAAGGGACAGCGGCGCACTGATCCATCGCCAGCATCGTCCCGGCCCGCCGGGATGGGTGATTCATCTCCGTCTCACACCTCGAGGGGGAAGGGTACTGTTTCGCGGTTCTACCCCTGAATGCAGTCATTCGGCCATGCTCCCACCAAGAGACGTGTGCTTACCTACGTCGCGTGGATGGTTCAACCCTTTGAATCTACGGGAGATCCTGCTTTACCTCGAATTTACCTACAAGTGACCATCGCTGGATTGTCCTCGCAATCCTGCTGCCCTCAAATCGTGCACGCTCGCACAAACGGTGCGAACGAAAGAACTCACGATTGGAGGGTCGCAGCGATGTCAGACGTGCAGCTCAGACTTGAAGGAACTCGGCTCGCGGTTTTTCAGGAGGCCGTCCGAGTGCAGCAGAACATTATTGCCAATTTGGAGAAGAAGGTTTTGATTTGGCTGGCGGCAAGAACGCCGCAGGCCATCAACTCCGACCATCTCACTGCTCTTGGCGCGCTCGGGATGCTCTTTACCGGAGTGTCATACGCCTTAGCACGGTACAGGCAATATGGTTTGTTGCTTGCCTGTGCGTTTCTCGCCCTGAATTGGCTCGGCGACAGTCTCGACGGAACGCTAGCCCGATATCGTAACAGGCAAAGACCGCGGTATGGCTTCTATGTCGACCACATCATCGACTGCTTCGGAGTGACTGCGGTACTTGCGGGTCTCAGCGCTTCCAGCTTCATGCAGCCAATGGTGGCTGCTTGGGTCCTCGTCGCGTACTTGCTGTTATCCGCCGAAATCTTTCTGGCTACCTATGCTCTCGGTAAGTTCGAGATGTCGTATGTCGGGCTCGGTCCGACTGAGCTTCGCATCCTGCTGTGTATTGGCAACGTGTTCTTGTTCTTTCAACCGGAGGCTCACCCGTTTGGGTTGCCGCTCAGTCTCCTCGATTTCGGTGGAGTAATTGGCGCGATCGGCATGACGGGGATCGCTCTGTTCTCCGCGATCAAGCATGGGCGAGTTCTCTTCGAAGCGGAGAGACTCAAATGAAAACAGATCGATCGCAATGGACTCGATGGGGAATCTTCAATCTTGTAGGTTTCCTCGGGTTCGGAATTCAGCTCCTTGCGCTCTTCGTCTTCAAGGTTGATGTCGGACTCGATTATCGGCTTGCAACTGCCTGTGCCGTCGAAGTCGCGTTGATTCACAATTTCCTCTGGCACGAGCACGTCACTTGGGCAGATATCGCTTCGCGCCGTCACGGCGTTTGGAGTCGTCTGTTTCGTTTTCATGCAGCCAACGGTCTAATTTCGATCGTCGGCAATGTCGTGTTTACGTGGACGCTGGCGATGTGGGCCAAAATGCCCTATCTACTCGCGAATGCTGTGAGCGTAGTGATTTGCTCGCTGCTCAATTTTGCAGTGGGTGATCGCTTCGTATTCCGCTCGCGTGCGCGCGGTAAAGGCGGGCCGGCGCTCTGGTATAGAGCATCCGGCCGCGAGATTGTTTGAGGATCAGAGTGAACCCTTGTCCAAGACGGCGAAGAGTTCTCCGGTCACAAGATCGGGCGCGAGATCGCCGTCGATTTCCGTGAGCAGTCCTCGTTGGCGGTAGTAATCGCTGAGGGGGAGAGTCTCCTTGTCGTACGCGGCGAGCCGATTCCCGATCGCCTCTTCGCTGTCGTCCTTGCGGAAGGTGAGCTTCGCGCCGTCTTTATCGCACAGTTCGTCATTTTTCGGCGGCGTGGTGTAGATGTTGTAGATGGTTCCACAGACCGGACAAGTGCGGCGCCCCGTAAGACGCTTCCGCAGCTTGTCGTAATCCACTGCGATCTTGATGACGCGCAGCGGCAGCTTCGAACCGCGAGCGGCAAGAAATCCGTCGAGCCATTCAGCCTGCGCTACCGTGCGAGGGAAACCGTCGAGGATGTATCCGCGCGCGCAATCCGGACGAGCCACGCGCTCGGCAACCATGTCACAGACAATGTCGTCGGAGACAAGTTGGCCGGAGTCCATCACTAGCTTGGCTTTCTTGCCCAACTCGGTCCCCAGTTTCACGTTTTCCCGAAGGAGGTCGCCGGTGGAGATTTGAGGCACGCCATATCGCTCGACAACTTGTTTGGCTTGCGTTCCTTTTCCCGCGCCGGGCGGGCCGAGCAGAATAATTGGACCGACCGCGCGAGCTACGTAGTCGGCAACGGACGTTGCTGGAGTATTCATTAGAAAATTCGAAGCCTGAATATGAGTTCTCGGCCGAAGCCCAAGGGCGGACAAAATCTAGTGTAAACGGTTCCGGTCGCAGTAGCAGCGCCGGTCAGTACCGTCCGCGATAGCGGATGGGTAAGCATCACGACCATTGGGTTTAAGTTAGCCCGCGAGGATCGCCGGATCAGGAACATTCTTCGAAGCCTCTTGACCCGTGAGGAGGAGATCGGCGAAGACGAAACCCTCACGTTCCACGGTTTCGCCAGCCCTGATCGCAACAGGGCAGCGGAG
>DATEMI010000472.1:0-11050 GCA_035275665.1 Terriglobales bacterium
CATGCACACCCTTTTTCTGTCGCGCAAATAGCCAGTTGAAAAGCGCGGTGCGAGCGTTCCCAACATGCAGCAAGCCGGTTGGCGAAGGAGCAAATCGAACCCGAACTTTGGCGGAAGGGCCCACGGATCGATGTTAGCAAACGAGGACGAGGAGTGCGCCCGAAGGGATCTTAGGAAAGCTCGGATGATTCGAGCAGACTTCGCAAACGGCTATTTGTTGTCGCGCCTTTTTGCTTATGGTTTGAGTTGGAATTCTTGAGGCCGAACTCGCGGCGTTCTTTCGTTGTCATATCGCGGCTGTGCGTAAGCCGAAACACCGTCTCGATGGCCTTGTTCAGACGCGTATCGCGTTTCTGGCCGGAGCCATCAGTCGCATGCGGAAGTGTCCTTGCATCGGCTTTTTTCTTTTTCACTGATCGGCGATGCCCAGAAACTCACGGTCCTCCGGTGTCATTTCCGCCCCGTGGGTTTCGCGAAAGACGATTTTCATGGTTTCAACCACCGCCGGGGGAAGCGGAGCGGCCTGGTCTTCTAACGTGCCATTGCACGCAACAGGAACTAGGTTTTCTTCAGCATTCATGCTTATCCGAATGCCGCTAATCGCAGCTCTATTTTGGATGGCTTATCGGAAAAAACGGTTGGTCATCGATCCTGACCTGCTCGTCGAGCCTGTGCCGAATTGTCTGCGCGCTGCCGATGGGCTTGGGAGCAGCTCCTCGCCACCAGTTAGCGTACGAGCGTTCCCGTCACTGCCACCACAATGCCGAGGACTCCTATTGCAGTGCCGAGATACCAAAATGGCCTGCGACGGGTGAGAAGGGTAATGGAAGTGATTACCAGAGCAACCTCAAGGAGAGCTTCGCCGAAGTCGAAGCGATTCGCTTTGCGCTCTTCGCCTCTGACTTCCTGCTCGAGATGCTCGGCTTCGCTGCGAAGCTCCTTGCGCCGATCCTCATACGTCTGACTCTGATGAAGAAAGCTGTCGTGCATCTTCCGCGCAGCAGCGGGATCTTTCGGTGGAGTGATCTCGATGAACTCTCCGAAGACCTCGTAAGTATGGCGACGCGTGTTCACCGCCTGATATTCGGCCCAGGTATCGGTGGCCCTGATCTGAGCAACGACCTCTTCCGTGTGAGCGCGATGACCAAGAAGCGTGACTACCGCAACGAGAACCGCAAGCACGCTCATGCTGAAACTCACAGGCAGCAGAGAACGGTCGTGCTGCGCGTGTTCGGCATGCTCGTGCAGCTCCTGCACATCATCCTGGCTGATGCTGTCGTCGTACACGGGTTAACAGGATTGTACGAAAAGAGCAGGACTTTGTTTGTGCTGTTCAGTGCAATATCAAAAACGCGACGCGGACCGCGCGGAATCTTCGGAACGAGGAACACGCGAAGCCGCGAATTTCCCTAAGTCCGTTAATCCGCGAAATCCGCGCGCGAAGCGCCCGCGAAATCCGCGTCGTGTTTTGATTCTGCAGCTGTAGAGCTGAGTTCGGACTCTCGTTAACTCCCGTTGCTCACAAAGCTCGTCGCGCCTGACATCTGATTCTTGATGCTCGGCTTGCCCACTGCTTCTACGTACACCTTGTAGGTCCCAGCGGCAAAGTGATAGCTCGATAAATCTAAATTGTGCGTGCCTGCCGGAACGTTGGACAGCGGCATGAGGTGCTCGCCGTCCACCGATATGTAAGGCGTGTAATGGTCAATAGTGTTCTCCTGCCCATTGCCGCTCGGAGTCCAGGAAAGCTGGTTCCCCGAAACAGAAGCTGAAACCGCAATGCAGTTATCGATGCCGGTTTCGATTTCGGTGGATTCTTCGTAATCATTCCAGGTAACGAGCTGCAGCGATTCGAGCTGAGAATTCGCCGAGTAATATTTCCCGATTTCGGAAAAGGTATTGAGCCAGGTCTGTCCGCAGTTCTGATTCACAATGCGCTGCGCGGTCCAACTTGCCAGCGTGTCATTGAAGCCTTTGTAGGTTGCCCCAAATGCATGTCCCTGAAGATTGGCGCGACCCGCCGAGTAGAAGCCGTCGAGGTATGACTGCATCCAGTCGTTGGCGTTGCTGGTGTTAATCATCACCCAGGAGATGCTTCCGCTGCTTTGCGCGTGGGTGAATCCGCCGGAGTTTTGGAAGATCAGCAGAGGATTTCCGGGAATAGATGAACCTACGCGCGCCCAATCGAGAGTTCCATAACGGTCCGGATCGAAAAAGAACACTGCGGGACGGCCGCCGATCCTCATGTAGGCTGGGGAGGTCTCAAAATTGTTGTAAGCATAGGTGAGCAGGCTAATCATCTGATCCGTGAGGCAACTGGCGGCCTGCGTTTGGCCGCTTGACGCGGTGCAACTGTTATCCAAAGCGCCGCCATCAGCCATCATCGCAAACTCGAACGCACCATTGCGAGTTTCCGCCTCGGCCTTCAAGACGAAAGCGGTGTCATTTGACATCGTATCGCTCGGGTGATTTGGACCGTACCAGTCTTCGATAAAGCCGGAGATGCCTCTGCTCAACGCATCGCTCACTTGCCGATGGACCTGATTGGGATCGCTGGAGGTGTAGCCGATGTTCATGTGGGATGGATTACCGAACCACGCCATGAAGTGAGCATAGATTTTCGTCGTCGCACCGCTGTAAAGGAGTGAGTGTGTGTCCACTCTGCTGACGTTCGATGGCGCTTCGTTCCCGGTCGTTTGCGGATAGGACATACCAACGCTCGTATTCGTCGAGGTCTCCGCCGTCAATGTCGTCGTAGTCACGATCGGAGTTGGTGGGTTTGGTGTGGGAGTCGGTGCTGGCGTCGGGACTGGACTGGGAGCTGGCGCCGGAGTTGACGGCGTCGTAAAAGTCGAGCTGTCTGCTGCCGTCGTTGTAGCACCGGACGAAGCGAGACTATTAGGAGCTGCGCCGCCGCAGCCGGTAACGAGCGCCAATCCGAGCAGAGCGCATCCGAGCGTGCCGAACCGTGAAATCTGAACCAAAATCTCGCCTCCAAGGAAAAGGCGAGAGTAGCGGGCCAGTTCAGCCGACTCACTCGAACAGAAGGTCTAAATTGCGTAACAACTGACTCGTAGGAACGAACTAAGGTGGCTAAGGTGAAAGTGCATGTAAGTCGGGTGGAATCAAGAAGCAGAGTAGCTGGTTGTCCTTAACCTGAAGCTGCCTTAACCTGAATCGTCCGAGGAGAAAACGGGTCGTTTTTCTTGTCAGGAAGGACTCTGCCAAGGTCCTCCTTCTATAATTCTCGGTTCCTTCAAACCGATCGCATGAAACCATTGGAAGGTCGTGTGGCACTGGTAACCGGAGCCTCTCAGGGCATCGGACGCGCATGCGCTCTGCGTCTTGCTGCGCAGGGAGCAAAGGTTGCGCTCGCCGCGCGCAACAGCGACAAGCTCCAGCAAGTTGAAGCTGAGATCGCCGCCGCCGGCGGTGAAGCGGGAAGCATCACCATGGATGTCGCGCAGGAAGAACAGATCAAGTCTGGCACAAAAGCCGCGCTCGACCGCTTCGGCAAGATCGACATTCTGGTGAACAATGCGGGCATCACCCGCGATCAGCTCGTGATGCGCATGAAGCGGACCGACTGGAGTGCAGTACTTGATACGAATCTCACCGGTCCGTATCTGTGCATTCAGGCCGTGATCGGGTCGATGCTGAAGCAGCGCTGGGGACGGATCATCAATATCACCAGCATCTTCGGCCAAATGGGCCAGACCGGACAGGCGAACTACTCCGCGTCAAAGGCCGGACTGATTGGGCTTACGATGTCGGTAGCTCGCGAAGTTTCCTCGCGCAACATAACCGTCAACGCGGTGGCGCCCGGGTGGATTGAAACCGCCATGACCGAAGTGTTGAGTCAGGAGCTGCGCGAAGCTATGGCAAAAACGATCCCTCTTGGACGCGCGGGTACTGATCAGGAGGTGGCGCACGCAGTCTGCTTCCTCGCCTCTCCGGATTCGGGATACATCACCGGTCACGTTCTCAACGTAAACGGCGGAATGTTAATGGGATAGCTGTAGAGGAATTGCGAGTACACAAAGCCGTTCTTGTGTGTCGCGAGTCAGAAATGCAGGTGTTGTTATGAGTGCTGCCGCCGAAACTCTTCATCGGCCGCGAGTTGCGATTGTTCCGGCGGATAATCCGGTTCGCATCGAAGCCGTGCGCGAACTCTTTCAGGAGTACGCCGAATCGCTGAGCTTTAATCTGTGCTTTCAAAGTTTCGAGCAGGAGCTGGCGGCTTTGCCCGGGGAGTATGCTCCATGGTCGGGAATGCTGCTGCTGGCGCTAGTGAATGATGGGGCGGCAGGATGCGTCGCGCTACACAGGTTCGATGGAAAAGACACATCGGACGACGACGAAATTCTCGCTGAGCTCGACATTTGCGAAATGAAACGCCTGTACGTACGTCCGCAGTTTCGCGGCATCGGCCTTGGCCGGGAACTCGTGGGTGCCATTCTGAAGTGTGCGGCTGCGATTGGCTACCATCGCATGCGCCTCGATACGGTTCCCAGCGAGATGGCGAATGCTGTACAGATGTATCGGCGGTTAGGATTCGCTGAGATCGCGCCTTATCGCGAAAATCCAGTTCCCGGAGCGAAATACTTGGAGCTCGACATTCGCGCCTGGCAGGCTATTCGGCAAAACGGGCTACAAATTTAGCTTTCTGAAAAACTGTCGTAACCAGCGACCGTTTACCTTTCTGACAAAAATTCTCCTTGCAGAAAGGTTCTACTCTGGTTACTATCTGCTCGCACCCCAGAACGCTGCCCGAGAGAAAATCCACAATGAACATCGGTGAGACGATTCGCAACTATCGCCTGCAAAAGGGCATGTCGCAGGGCGATATCGAAAAACGTACGGGGTTGCTGCGCTGCTATCTGTCCCGCGTAGAGAATGGCCACACGATCCCATCGCTCGACACGCTCGCGAAAATCGCTTCTGCGATGGACGTTCCGCTGGCACACTTCTTCGCCGACCGCCATGCGCCGTCGAAAAACGGTAAAGATCTTCCGCAGTGGACGGAAGACGAAGTCAAGTTCCTCGCCCAATTCCGCCGCTACTCCAGCAATCTGAACGACAGCGATCGCAAGCTGGTGCTGGCCATGGTCAAGAAGTTGGCGACCGGCGCGGGGCGGTAAAAGCACGAAATAGGCAGCAGGCGACAACCAACAGGTTCCCGCTTCGCCTATGCAATATGTTTTTGCCTATTGCCTATCGCTTATTGCCTATTTCTTTTCACGGCAGATAGAAATCCACGCCATTCTCTTCGTTCAGATGACGGGTGGCATCCAGATCGAGTGATGCCAGCGGGATTCTCTTAATCACAGGACTCTTGGTCAGATCGAGCAGATCGGCGCCGACAATGGCGTAATTGCGAAGCTCGGTTTTGTGTCCGTCTCGATAAACCAGCGTGGTCGGCGGTCCGGCATCTTCAGGCTGCGGAGCGGGCGCCGGCTTCGGCTGTGCTGCCTCCTCGTGCGCTGGCTCACGCTCCTCAAAGGAATGCTCTCCGTAGCGCGAGCTATCGTCGGAATGCGCAGCCTCGTCTTTGATCACGATAACTTGTGGCTGCACGGTCTGGACGGCGGGCTGGGGTTCCTCATACGCGGAGTAATCGTAAGCATACGGATATGCGTAATAAGGAACGACGACGACCGGCACTGGCCGGCGATGATGAAACGGCGCTATCGGCCGTCGGTTTCCGAATGAGACACTGCCTCGAAAACCGAAAGACGCCCGTGGATCGGTAACGCTGCCAGGTATGCCTCGCAGCGTTCCATCGGCTCGAGGAGAAGTTACCGATGCGGGAATGCCGCGCAGCTCTGGGCCTGCAGTCCGCTGAGCGTTCAACGGAGCTGTTGAAAATGCCAGAGACAACGTAAGCACTGCAAATCTTGCGCGCATAGCTACCATTTTAGACGTTTGCGGTACCCAGGAGTTGCGCATTATTTGGTCCCCGCCGCCAGCCACTCCATGAGTCCCTTCTGACACAGAGAAATGATGTACCTTAGCGTGCAGGTCTGAAGCCATGAGTCCGCCCGATGTAGCCGAGAAGATCTCCCATCTGACTCCGTCAACAACCTTGAGTCCGCTGAATAAGGGCATCGGCCTGCTGGATGGCGGATTAGCGTTGCACGATATTCCCAAATTGGGATGGAACTTGCTCCAGGAAGATCTCAGCCTTCCTGCCGCCATCATCTCCGCAGAGAAACTCGATCACAATCTGAAATGGATGCAGGCGTTTGCCTCCGCCTACAACGCAAAATTAGCGCCTCACGGCAAAACGACGATGGCGCCCAGGTTGTTTCAGCGGCAAATCGACGCCGGAGCATGGGGCATCACGTTGGCGACGGCTCACCAGACTCGCGTCGCGTATGAGCATGGAATCCGCCGTGTGCTGATGGCCAATCAGCTCGTAGGTAAGCAAAACATGGCCACGATCGCGCGGACACTGGAAGACGCTGATTTCGAGTTTTATTGCCTGATCGATTCCGCCGAGAACGCGAATCAAGTAGGTACGTTCTTTCACGAGCGCGGCCTGCGGCTGAACGTCCTGCTGGAATTGGGCGTCGAGGGCGGCCGTACTGGAGTTCGAAATCGGGAACAGCTCGACGCCGTGCTCGAAGCGCTGTCGCATTGGCCAAAGACATTGGTTCTCGGCGGACTCGAGATCTATGAAGGCGTCCTCAACGATGAGCGCGCCATCCGCAGTTACCTGCACTACGCGCTCGATACGTCTTGTGAACTCGTGCGTGCTGGGCGCTTTCAGCGAGAACCAGTAGTTCTCTCCGGCGCGGGCTCGTCATGGTATGACATGGTCGCCGACCTCTTCGGTAGCGCGGACATTGGAGCACCGACCGAAATAGTTCTTCGTCCCGGCTGTTACGTAACGCACGATGTGGGCGCCTATCGTAAGGCACAGGAACGAATCCTGAGTCAGAATGCAGTAGCGCAGCAGATGCAGCCTGCTTTGGAACCGGCGCTGCAGCTTTGGGGATACGTGCAGTCAATCCCAGAACGGGATCGAGCAATTGTCGGAATGGGCAAGCGCGACGTTGCGTTCGATGCCGGTCTGCCGACTCCGGCGCTTCACTATCGTCCGGGCTGGCCACATTCGGTTACAGCGCCGGCAGCCTGGGCACTGGTGCGCATCATGGATCAGCATGCGTTCCTTCAGATCCACGCAGGCGACGACATTCACGTCGGCGACATGATCGGCTTCGACATCTCGCATCCCTGTCTTACGTTCGACAAATGGCGTTACCTTTCCGTCGTGGACAGCTCCTATCGCGTGATTGATATTGTGGAGACGTTCTTCTAGGAGCTTTGGCAACTTCGAGGATCCATCGATGATGAGAGCGGAATTGCTTCGGTTCAACGGCGCTGTCGAACAAGATCCCGCGATTGATGCCTGGATGAAAGCGCATGACGGTGAATTGGGGGCCATTGCACGCGAGTGGTTTGAGGTCATGCGAAAGTGTGGAGACGAGGTCCGGGAGCTCTTGCATGATGGCTGTCCGGTCGCATGCTTGGGGGATGCGCCCTTCGGCTACGTCAATCTATTCACTTCTCATGTAAATGTTGGGTTCTTTCACGGCACATCTCTGCCCGATCCGACTAGTTTGTTACAAGGCACCGGAAGGTTCATTCGCCATGTCAAGTTAAAGCCAGGAACCGCGACAGCTATCCCCGCATTGCGCAGGCTCATCGATGTCGCGTACTCGGATATAAAAGCACGCGTCGAAAACGGCTAGGTTAAAGATGTAAGAACCCGCCAAGAACCTCGGCGTGTTAACGGCCTGCAATCGCGGCGCGATTCACGGGTGTGGCATTCATATCCTCAAACGCAAAATGCGTTGAGACGTTCGCGTGCTCCTTGTGATTCACCTCAACATATGGATACACAAAATAATTCAGCGCCTCTCCGTCCTGCTTTGGGGTAAGCGTAATGTCGCGACCGACGCTGAACTGGATGCGATTGTCGTCCCAACGCCCGAAAAAGAACTCGCGTTGATCGGGATGCTTCCACGCTTCGGAAATATCGACTGGAACCCAGCCATGATCTTTGGTGTAGAAGTCGGCCCAGCAGTGATAGCCGGGAATTTCGCCCGAGTGCCTGTCTGTGGGGATCGAAAACCCAATTTCAAAGCGCGCGGGTATTTTCTGCGAGCGCGCCATTGAAATGAACAACGCGTGAAAATCCGTACAGTTGCCGTGTTTGGCGTTGCACGCGTAGAGCGTATCGCCGTGCCCCCATCCCGTACCGGTCTTGTCGTAGCGCATGTTCGCCAGCACGTAGTCGTAGAGCGCGCGAGCTTTCGCGTAGTCACCGCCGGTGACTGACGCCACTTGCCTGGCGGCTAGGTCGGCAGGCAATCCATTTGTCGGAACGAGTTTGTCGGGAGAGAGCAGTCGCTTTTCTTGCGCCGCTCGCAACGCTCCGGCTTGATGCGCTGAGCTTTCGCGTCGCACCACATCGTAAGCAACTTCGAATGCGTACTCTGATTTCTTGGCGCTGGGCGTCTCGGCGTACAAGATCTCATCGCCATACTCCCGCTCGCGCGTGTGTTTGAGGGAAAGATCGCTTTGTTCCGAGATGACCTTCACATCCTGGAACAGGTCGGAATGCGCGAGCGGAATCCAGACGCGAAGAGGTTGTCCTGGAGTTATGCCGCGAACAGTAAAGCCGTAATGAAATGTGAAGTGGCGCTGCGGCGCAGTCGTCTGGGCAGATGCAAACACAGCGAGAGACAAGAAGGCGAGCAGCACTCGCGCAAAGGATTGCATGATTCTTTCCTTTCCTGAACGTAAGCGATGAGTCGTTGACGACAACCCGGGCGTCAGGAAATTAGCTTCAAGTGAAGCCGTTGGGAAGAGAAGAACTCATGCCGGTTGCAATGGTAGTTGTAGGCAGGAACCGGTGCAACTGCACGCAAAAAAAACGGGTAGCAGTTGGATGGAGCTGGCTCAAAACCGATTCGCCTACCTGTATACGAAAGGCCATTTCGTCCCATTCCGCTTTTCAATCCATGTATAAGCTCTGACTGAAGAGCCTTGAATAATTGGATAGGGAGTTGTCTCAGCCGCAGGCTGGATCGGCTGCTCTGACCGCAGCGGATACATCCTCGTCGGGCATTTGGAATTCTGTCGCAACACTTAAGAAGGATTTACCCAGTTCAGGCGCAGCACGCTTTTAACTCTTTCTGGATCAATTGACTCTTTGGCACGCGCTTTGCCCTTTCAACTGTTGTGTTTCTCCCTGGTTCTCTCAATTTCTTTGGAGGGCTCGAAAGAATGATGGTGGAGAGAACTTCTAATCAACATCACTGCTTTGCGCAGACCGCAACCCGCTTTCGCTCACGCTGCTTTCGTGGATGGTCGGGAACTTCGCTGTCGTGGTACTTTCACAGCAAGAGCAATGAACCAGACTCTCAACAGCCCGACTCTTCGCGAGGCCAGAAGCAACCCGATGCTTGTTCCTACGATGAGTTGAGTGAACGACGAGCGCAATTGCAGGATCTGCTGCGGCAGGTTGATGCAGAACGTGCTAAGCAGAAGAAGACTGGGTGAAAGGATGTGGAGCCCGAAAAATTGTGTTCCAAACCCTCACCCGCATCCGAACTCGTGAAGCGCCAAACACGCCACTAAGGCCGCACATTTGTGATCGGAATTCCAAGGTGGCCCGAGGGATCTGCCGGTTTCCTCAATCCTCCCTTTCACTTTCTTGCCAGACCTTCCAAGACGAAGCTCTGCTCCTGCTTTCAAGTCCTTTTCCGCGATGCCCAATACGGGAATCTGATTTGACTCGCAGCTCTGCCGAATTACATCGCGGAACAGGTTGCCTTCGGCGGTGTGTATCAGCGGATGCGCCGAGAGAATTTGGGCAAGCGTAGGCAGTGCGGCAGCGGAGGCGAGTACGATTCCAGCACCTACGATTCGGCAGCTGCTGCGCTCCGAATTCGCGACAACAGACTTCACCAGATCCCGAGCGGACCGTCGGCAACACGCGATGTATTCCGATAAATATCTCTCTGCTCGTTCAAGTCCGAGATCTCTCGCGTGATGGTAAGGCTGCCGATCCCCTGGCGTCCCATCGTTTACAAGCTCTATGCGCTGTCGTTGCACGATGGAGTATTGCTCGTCGACAGCGACCATCACACCCCATCCCGAATGCATCCGGAAACCAAGTGCTAGGTGCGGCATGGCTGCTGAGTTTATCTCAGCTCGCCATTGTTCCCCGCAGGTCGCGTACGACCCTATGCGGCATAATAGAGACTAGCGCTTTGCGCACCTCGGCCACGATTGATGAATCCATCGAATCCCGTTACGGAACCGGCCACGACGCCGGATTCAACTGCCGGCACGACGCCGTCTAACTTCATCCGCGACATTGTCATTCGCGATCTCGAGACCAACAAGTTCGGAGGGAACGTACAGACGCGCTTCCCTCCTGAACCGAACGGATATCTGCATCTCGGCCACGCTAAGTCCATATGCCTGAACTTTGGTCTTGCTGCTGAGTTCGGTGGCAAGACCAACCTCCGCTTCGATGACACCAATCCAGAAAAGGAGGAGCAGGAGTACGTCGATTCCATCATTCGCGACGTTCGCTGGCTGGGGTTCGATTGGGAAGATCGGATGTATTACGCGTCCGACTACTTCGATCAGCTCTACGAATGGGCTGTGCAACTGATCAAAGCGGGCAAGGCTTACGTCGATGATTTAACTGCCGAAGAAATTCGCAAGACTCGTGGCACGCTCACCGAGCCTGGGACTAACAGCCCCTATCGGAATCGTTCCGTTGCAGAAAACCTCGATTTGTTCGAGCGCATGCGCAAAGGAGAGTTCCCTGATGGATCGCGAACCTTGCGCGCGAAGATCGACATGGCCTCGCCGAACCTTAATATGCGTGATCCAGTGATGTACCGCATCCTTCATGCCGAACATCACCGCACCGAAAGGAAGTGGTGCATCTATCCGTTGTATGACTTCGCCCATGGCCAGTCAGATTCGATTGAGAACGTCACCCATTCGATCTGTACGCTCG
>DATEMI010000473.1:0-10896 GCA_035275665.1 Terriglobales bacterium
GAGACGTGCACCGAATTAATTTCCAACCATTCTGAACCTGAGCCGCCCGACTACCAGTCTCCGTGGGCCGTCGAGAACCCGGCCATTGCCTATTGATTATCGCCTATGGCTTTCCCAGCAAACCGCCGCCTTTCATCCCACCTCTAAGTAGATAAAGAAGCTTCCAGAGAGGGATACGTATGTACAGGCTCGCAGTTCTCGTTCTCACATTCTCGTTCGCCGCGTTTGCGCAAACAGGCAAGCAAACAAAGGCAAAATCATCCAAAGCCGGCGCAAATCCTGACGCCACCTTCGCAAAAAAGGCGGCGCAGGGGAACATGGCGGAAGTCGCGCTGGGCAAACTCGCGCAAGACAACGCTCAGAGTGACGACGTGAAGAAGTTCGGTCAACGCATGGTGGACGACCATGGGAAAGCTGAGCAGGATCTTGAAGGTGTCGCCTCGAAGGCGAACATCACCCTGCCGCAAAACGTAAGCGCACAGCAAAAGGCCGAACAACAGCACCTTGAAAAGATGAAAGGGGCGGCTTTTGATCGCGCTTATATGGCGATGATGGTGAAGGATCACACCAAAGATGTAGCTGAGTTCAAGAAGGAAGCGAACAGCACGAGCGCGAACTCTGACCTGAAAGATTACGCAAAGCGCACTTATCCGACCCTCGAAGACCATTTGACGAATGCCAAAGCAGTGGACAATGCTCTTCCGAAATCAGCAAGAACTAAGGGCAGCAAGAAGAGCGCTGCCAAGCCAACGTCCGGCGAAGCCAGCGGCGGCGCAGGTCTATTGCTGATTTAGCGGGTGGTCCGGAGACGAACCGGAATGGCCAGAGCCCGGTTCGTCTCCAGCCATTGGCTCCTTAGAGTTTCCCCAATTCAGCAATTCTCTTCTCCACCACCGCCGAATACTCGGTGACATCCTTCCCGGAATACCCGGCCGAGCGAAAAGCGTCTTCAATTTGACCAGGTTTGAGCTGCGCAAGTAGACCGCCGATCCACTTCGCGTCTTCCCGCGGAATGTGACGCCCAATCCACCGTAAGCGCATGCGGTTTACAAAATCGGGAATCGAGAAAATTCCGAGTATACCGATGACGGTGGAGTGCGCCGGCGAACTGAAGTCCACGTAGTCGCCATGAACATGTGTAATGAACTTTGACTTCCGATACGCGCCTAAATCGCCCTTGCCGCGTCCTGGGCCAAGCCGATAGCCGATCGAACCGAAAGATGCGCCGACATCAGTCACAAGATAGAGCTGCTCGCCCGACTGTTTGTCCTCATAGATTGCATTGTTCTCGTCTTTTACGTCCCAGTTGTTGATCAACGACATCATCACCCGCAAGCCGTTGAACTCGCGGGTTCCGGAAAAGGGATTCTTGCGCCAGTGCCACTCGTCATCTTTCTCGGCGTGCCTGGGATGATGTTTCAGGCGTGCATCGCGGGCTGCTCCTGCTTTGAGCAGGTTCTGCCCACGCTGCAGATTTTTGGGCAGCCCATCCACCTTCAGCTCAGGCTCAAGGTAGTCTTCTTCCGTGAAATAGCCGACCGCCCACAATAGACGCGTGGCAACTGTCTCCGGCTTTGCCTCGACTCCGAGCTTCACCTTCCATTTGGTTCCATCCTGGTCATGTACATCGAACTTCGGATTTGAGCCTTTCATGTCCTCCTTGTCGAACACTACGGGCGGACGAGGCTGGTCTTTTTGACCGCCAGAGCCATAAAGGAGGTTCTTGGAAGAGATATCGCCCGGATCAGTCCAGATGAGCGCTCTGGCCGATGCAGCGGAGTTCTGGGCCATGGCCGGATTGGCAAGGAAAAGCAGTGAGCAGACTAGCAGGATATTTGTTGGGTTCTTGCGCATGTAGATGATGAGAGCCGCGAATGGCGATTCCCAAGGTTCCGTTGTGAACTCTTCAGCAGTGACTTAGATAGCCAGAGCACCTGATTCGGCTGCTTGGGACCAGGGGTTTAACACGAAGGGCACGAAGCCCAGCGAACTACACACAGCACCGTGATCTTGCCGCAGGAAACTTCGTGACCTCGGCGTTCGCTCTTCTCTGGTTTTTGAGCATCCAAGCTTCTCAGGAGCTCTGTCGCGTGAAGCTGCTGGTCCAACCTGGAGATGGAATCAAGCCACTGGTGAAAGCCATTGAGCGGGCCAAGAGCTCTATCAAGATAGTCATCTTTCGCTTCGACCGGATGGAGATCGAAAAGGCTCTCGAAGACGCTGTGAAGCGCGGCGTAGCAGTCGACGCGCTCATCGCGTTCACAAACCGGGGAGGCGAAAAGAACCTGCGCAAGCTGGAGTTGCGCTTTCTGGATCGCGGCGTGACCGTAGCCCGGACCGCTGACGACCTCGTTCGCTATCACGGGAAGATGATGATTATCGATGAGAAAGAACTTCATCTCCTCGCCTTTAACTACACGCAAATCGACATCGAACGAAGCCGCAGCTTCGGTCTGATCACACATGAGAAAGAATTGGTCAAAGAAGCCGCCAGGCTGTTCGATGCTGACAGCAAGCGCCGCAAATATCGGCCAGCTTCTCCGCGCTTCATTGTCAGTCCGCTTAATGCGCGCAAAGAGCTTGCGAAGTTCGTCCGGGGAGCAAAGAAAGAGCTGCTGATCTATGACGTAAAGATCACCGATCGCGAAATGCTCAAACTCCTCGAAGACCGGGCACGAGCTGGAGTAGAAGTTCGCGTGATCGGCAAGATGGCTCGGCATAACAGCCAGATTGCAGTTCGCAAATTGGAAAAACTGCGGTTGCACACCCGCACCATGGTGCGCGACGAGAAATATGTATTCACTGGGAGCCAAAGTTTGCGTGAGCTGGAACTCGATTCAAGACGCGAAATCGGTGTCATCTTCCGCGATGCGGATATCGTCAAGCAGGTCACCAGAGTTTTCGAAACCGATTGGAAGACCGGAGTCGTCGCAACTGGCGATGAGGCCGATGATATCGAGAAGCCTCCCGCCGCGAAAGTAGCAAAAAAAGTCGCGAAGACGGTAACAAAAGTTCTACCGCCAGTCGCCCCGGTTGTAGAAGACATAATCAAGGAGATCGTGCCTTCGGGGAATGGTTTCTCTATCGACCACGAGGAAGTCGAGGAATCCGTCAAGATTGCCGTGAAGCAAGCGGTCAAGCAGGCAGTCCGCGAAGCCGTTGAGGACATAGTGGAACAACAGCGCGAACCGGAGGCGTGATGAAGGGATTTTTCACCACAGAGACGCGGAGACACAGAGGAAAGCGGAAGAGCGTAATGATGGGCTTAGCTGCTTTCGTGGTTGCGTCCGGCTTCGCAGTCGCGCAAACGAAACCCGAGCAGAGAGTGAACCCAGACGCGGCAGTGTCGGCAGATTTTGAAAAGCGAGCGGCTGGTTACATGAAGCTGCGCCAATCCGCTCAGGCTGGACTGACCACCCCCAAGAACACACAATCACCAATACAATTGACTGAATATCAGCATCAGCTAGCTGATCGCATTCGCCGTGCGCGCCCTCAAGCGCAGCAGGGTGACATCTTCACTCCGGAAATCGTAAACCTCTTTCGCCATTTGGTTTCACAGTCCATCAACGGTCCTCAAGGTGTAAGGATTCGCAAGAGCTACGAGCGTGCCGAACCGATCCGTGGTGTGCATCTCGCAGTGAACCAGGCCTATCCTGATCGGCTACCCTTGCAATCCATGCCTCCGTCGCTGTTGCTGAATTTGCCCAAACTGCCGAAGGAGTTGGAATATCGGTTTGTCGATCACGAGCTGATTCTTCGCGACATCGCCGCGAATCTAATCGTAGATTTCATTCCTGACCTCACCATGCCCAGCACGAAATGATTCGCAAGCTCGTCCTCGCAGCTCTGATCACCGTTGGCGCGGGAACGCTCGCGTTTCGTGTGAGCCCTTCGCCTACGCCAACTCTGGTGCAGGCGCCGGCAGCGCCACAAAGCCAGATCGAGCTCAAGCTGCCGCTCGAGCAGAAGTCTGTACGCTTTGCCGTGATCGGAGACAACGGTACAGGTGAGCAGCCACAGTACGACATCGCTGCAGAGATGGAAGCCTACGAAAACGTTGTGCACTACCAGTTTGTAATCATGATGGGTGACAACATCTACGGCGGACACAAGCCGAAAGACTTCGAGCGCAAATTCGAAACTCCTTACAAGCCGTTGCTCGATGCAGATGTGAAGTTTTATGCCTGCCTCGGGAATCACGACAACTCGGACGAGACCCTCTACAAGCCCTTCAACATGAATGGCCAGCGCTACTACACGTTCAAGAAAGGCGACGTGCAGTTCTTCGCCCTCGACAGCAACTACATGGATCCCACACAGCTCGACTGGATCCAGCAGCAGCTGCGCGAATCCAACGCCAAGTGGAAGATCGCCTTCTTTCATCATCCTCTGTATTCAGATGGGCGGTTTCATGGCCCCGACGTAGATCTTCGCAATCAACTCATGCCTATCTTCGAGAAGTACGGAGTCAACGTGGTGATGTCAGGACACGACCACGTTTATGAGCGCTTCAAGCCGGAAAGCGGAATTTATTTCTTTTTGGTAGGAAACTCCGGCGAGCTCCGCTATCACAATCTGCGCCACGATTCCGACATCATGGCGGCAGGTTTCGACACCGACCGAACCTTCATGCTGGTTGAGATCGCCGGAGACAAGCTGTACTTCCAGACAATTACCCGAACTGGGCAGACAGTCGATTCCGGAGTGCTTCAGAAGCAGCCAAAGCCGCCGGCAGAAAACACGTCAAATCCCAGTCAATAATCGAGCTACACTCGAAGCTGCAACCCGAAGAGCGAAGGCTTTCAACCCAAAACGCGTAGCGTCGCTCGGTTCTGTGTATCCGATCTTTCTGGTCTGATATTTAGGGATGCTCGACATTATTTCTGCGTCATCAGACTTTCGATCGAAAACTTGCCATTCCCCATTTTCACCTGTTTACCGCTGGTGATTGCTTCGCGGATGGGAGTTAGAGGGGCTTTATCGTCGAAAATCGCGATTCCGTTTTGCTGCGACACCCCGAGCTGGCGCCAGAGCTGATCGAGATCAATGTTCACCGGCTTGTCTTTCATTTTGGCGTAAAGCTGTTCTAAAACGGGAACGCCAACAGCTTTGTCGCCGATCGAGAATACATGATCAAGCTCCCAGTCTTTCGTGATCACTCCGCCATCATTCATGATGGCCCGCAATGCCTCGTCAAGTCCTTTGCGGTTATGAGTGCGCTCGTGAATTTCGATGTCGGCCAGCAGACAAAAGAGCGCGCCGCCCCAGTATGTACGTCCCCATGTATGGGTGTTGTCGAGGCCTTCGTCGCCTTCTTCGGGGAGCCCTTGATGCATGTCGCGCATCATCTCGCCCCAGACGTGCTCCTTCCCCCAGTTACCGGCGCGCGAACGCGCGATTGGCTCGACGTAAACGGCAGTTCCTTCTTCGATCCAGTGGTGCTCGCGTGCAACGGAGGGAAACGTGAGGTGTACCATCTCGTGCGTCAGCATCCAATCGCGCTTCAACTCTTGAGCTGTGCTCTGAGTGCCGACCGATATACGAATCAAACCGCCGTTATCCACTCCAAACGTGTGACCGTTGTGGACACCGCGTCCATCGAAGCTGCGGACTTCCAAATATGTGTGCGACAGGGGAAACCGGCCGTAGTACGCGACGATGGCATTACCTGCATCGTGTACCCAGGTCATAAGCTCGTCTTGCGTGGACTGCGACAAGTCGGAGTCCAGATTTACATCAACAGTGCCACCGCTCAGTTTCAATGAGGGATCGCGATGAGGCGCAAATGCGAAGCTGAACACGAGAACGATCGAGAGTATGGAAGATGCGAACATCGGATTCAGGCATTCGGGGTTGGCAAATGCACTTCTTTTGAATGCCCCACCCAAGACGTTGCAGAGACTGCAACAGCCGTGACTGGCCGAAAGCCGAGGGCCAAAGCCGATAGCCGCTGCTCCCGAGCTTATCAGAGTCTCTGCGAGACCGGCATTGCCAAGGGACGCGGCGACTCTCCATAGCGGCGTTGGACATAACTTGAGATAAGCCAGTCAATGGAGAACGCGCCGGGGCCAAAGATGAAAATGACCAACGCCGCGAACCAGAAGGTATACGGATCTGCTCCATAGAATTTCCCCGGCTCGGCGAAGATCGACTTCAACGCTGCGCGGTCTGCAGTCAGGTACGCGACCGTCATGTCGACTACCAGGGGAATGGAAATGAGTCGCGATGCAATACCGAAGAAGAGCATGACGCCGCCGACGCACTCAAGAATCGAGACGAGCCAGGCATTGAAAACCGGAAACGGAATTCCCAAATCGGTAAAAAATCCGATCGGCTTGGAAATGTCCTGCAGCTTGCCCCAGCCAGCCTGCCAGAACTGCCACCCCCAATACAGACGGATAGCTAATAGCAACAGCGATTGCAGCGAGTTGCCAATCCGAAGCAGCAGACGGTAAAGGCCGCGGGAACTGTTGACGAAGCTCATAAGGTTCTATGAGAGTCATTGTCGGTCCGAAACGTGACAGGTTGAGCGCAGGGAATCCGAAGCTACAACAGACGTCCGGCGCTTTCGCTATTGGTTCTCAGTCGTGGTCTGCTCCTGTCCCGTTGGTGACTTGACCGTTTGCACTATCGCGACGGTCCGGTTCGTAGGTGTGAAGGTCGCGTTGGCAACACGGCGAATATCTTCTTTTGTGACCTTCTGAAGACGATCGATGTTGTAAAACAGCTCCCGCCAGTCGCCGTATCGGGCTTCGTAAATGGCGAGTTGAGCGGCGAGTCCTGCATTATCCCCAAGCCCCCGAATCAGATTGGCCTTCGCGCGAGTCTTCACCATTTCCAGTTCGGCATCGCTCACATCCTGTGTTTTGATGCGGTCAATTTCTTCCTTAAACCCAACCTGGAGCTCGGCAGGAGTGTGACCTCGCGTAGGAACGGCATAGAAGCCGAAGAGGCTCGGATATTTCACGCCAGGAAAATCGGTGAACCCCACCGCCGCGGCCGCTATCTTTTTGTCACGCACGAGCGAGCGATACAACCGCGATGTACGTCCTTCAGAGAGGAGGTCGGAGATCGCATCGTAGACAGCATCATCTTTGTCGCGGTAATCGCCGCGATGGTAGCCCTCAAGATAGATGGGCTGCGAACGCTCGGGAATGTTTACGTTGCGCTCGTCAACTTGCTTCGGCTCGACGGTATTCAAATCTTCCGGCTTCGGCTTCGCAGGCAGTTGTCCAAAATATTTCTCCGCCAGTGAAAACACTTCATCCGGCTTCACATCGCCTACGACCGCGATGGTCATGTTGGAGGCCACGTAGTACTTATCGAAGAACTGCTGCGCTTCGGTGCGGCTAAGATTCGTGAGATCGGATGGCCATCCCACGTTGGGATTCCGATAGGGATGCGCGATGTACGCGGTGGCAAGGAACTGTTCGATCATTCGTCCCAATGGACTTGAATCCGTGCGCATGCGCCGCTCTTCGTAGACCACATCGCGCTCCTGGTAAAACTCGCGCAGGACGGGATGCAGGAATCGATCTGACTCCAAGTACGCCCACAGCTCCAACCGGTTGGACGGCAATGAGTAGAAATAAGAAGTTTCGTCCTCTGCCGTAGTGGCGTTGAGATCTTCTCCTCCTTCTCTCTCGATAATCTCGCCGAACTCATTCTTGATTACGTACTTGTCGGCTTCCTGCTCCTCCTGAAGAAACTGTTTTTCGAGGTCCTCGAGCTTTTTAGGATCCTGCCCGACACGCTTCAGCTTCTCGCGCTGATACTCCTGGTATGCCTCTTCTTCTTTCTGCATCGCGATCTTTTCAGCCGCGTAGTCGGTGGTTCCGATTGTGGTCGTGCCTTTGAAGGCCATGTGCTCGAACATGTGAGCCATGCCGGTTTCGCCTTTTGGGTCCTGCGCAGCGCCGGCGTCGACCAGCGTATAGAAGGAAAAGACTGGAGCTTCGTGTCGCTCGCACACGACGATCGTCAGGCCATTGGGCAGCGTCTTGACGCTCGTTTTCTTTTCGAATGAAGCGAGGTCCTGCGCAAACAGCGCTGTTGAGAACAGGACGATTTGCAGCGAGAGAAGAAGGCGAGCAGCTCGGGACATCGTGACTCCTTCTGGACTCCTGCGAAGTTAAATGCTGGTTGGAAGGAGTGTCAAACGCCGGAAAAGCTTACATGAAGGCGACGGAGGCAAACTGCGAAGTCCACGAAGAGTTCTCCGTGAGCTTGGCGTTGCCATCGTGACCTTCGTGTTCGCTCTTCCCGGTTCTTAACCCGCCCTGGCTGAACGTCGCGGTTTGAGTATCTCAGAAATTTTTTTCACGAGTGCATCGGGATCATCGGAGGTTGAAACGAAGCCGTCCACATAGGCAATTACCATCTCCGCCAGGGTGAACACGCCAGAGAAGATGATCACCGGCACACCGGGTCGCTGCGTTTTCATCTCCAACGCCACCAGATCACCGTTCATGCCTGGCATGTAGTAATCCACAACCCCAACGTCGACATAGTTCTCTGCAAACAGCTTGAGGGCATCGGTGCCATTACTCGCCGTGAGCACCTTATAGCCAGCCAAGCGAAGGCGGGCGTTCATTACCTCTAACCTATGCAAATTGTCATCAACATAGAGGAGGGTTTCAGCCATACATAGTTAGAGGCGCGCTAGCGGTGATCTTGAGTGATTACATCAGGCCAATGTCCATTCGTACTCTGCTTAGCGAGGCAACCAAATCGCCGAAGGAGGTCTGCAGCTCTCGACGGCGAGAGTTGCTACGCCTGACTCGCTGATACGATTAAAAAAGCCGTCGGTAACAAGCGTAGAGAGCGGCTTAGCGGTTAAAGAGCGCGTACGTAGGCGTCAGCCACTCGCGACGTAGGTACCCGGTCTCTGCCGAACTGGAAATCAGGAGCCTTCATTGCAGGAAGTCTTCATCGTTTCTGCTGTGCGCACGCCGATCGGAAAATTCGGTGGATCGCTGGCACATATGAGCGCCGCCGATATGGGCACGATCGCGGCTCGCGCCGCGCTTGAGCGTGCAGCAGTGGCTGGCGCGCAGGTGGAAGAGACAATCATCGGCAATGCTCGCCAAGCGGGCGGCGGCCCCAACGTTGCTAGACAGATTTCCATTCGCGCCGGAGTTCCCGAAACGGTCCCCGCTTACACCGTCAATCAGGCCTGCGCCTCAGGATTGAAATCGATTGCGCTCGCGTTTCAGGAGATTGCGAACGGCAATATGGATTGCGGGCTGGCCGGCGGTACCGAATCGATGTCGCGCCTTCCTTATTATCTCGACGGCGCGCGCTGGGGATATCGCCTCGGCAACCAGGAACTGATCGATGGCATGTACCGTGACGGCTTCTTCTGCCCGATGGCCAATCTGGTGATGGGCGAAACCGCCGAGGTGCTTGCTCGCGAGTTTCATATCTCGCGCGAAGAGCAGGACCAGTACGCTCTCTGCTCTCAGCAACGCGCCGAGCGCGCCATTCACTCGGGACGCTTCGATGCGGAGATCGTTCCTGTCACAATCGAGAGCAAGAAAGGCACGCAGGTGTTTGCTCTCGACGAACATCCGATTCCACAAGTGTCTCTGGAGAAGATGTCCCGGCTGAAGCCGGTCTTCTCGTCCGATGGAACTATCACGGCGGGGAATGCATCGGGAATCACCGATGGCGCCGCCGCAATGGTTCTGGCAAGCGGTTCGTTTGTAACTGAACACAAGTTGAAGCCACTCGCGAAGATTCTCGCGGCCACAAGCGCCGGCGTGAGTCCGGAACGCATGGGAATCGGCCCCGTTCCAGCTCTGCAGAAGCTCGAAGCCAAACACGGAATCAAAACATCGGACGCCGACTTGATCGAGCTCAACGAAGCCTTTGCCGCGCAAGTGCTCGCCTGTGACCGTCAGATCCATTTCGACAGCGAAAAGCTCAACGTGAATGGAGGAGCCATTGCTCTGGGCCATCCCATCGGCTGCACGGGAACGCGAATCACAGTAACTCTCGTTCACGAGATGCTCAGGCGCAAAGCAAGGCTGGGAATCGCGACACTCTGCGTAAGTGGCGGCATGGGTATGGCTTTGGCGTTAGAAAACGTGGCCTGAAATGTTTTCTCCGTGTCCTCCGTGCCTCCATGGTGAAAATCACTTCCTGCTGTAAAGAAACGTAAACTGCTGCCGAATCACCCACTTACGTCCCGCCGAATTGATGCGACTTTTGCTTCCAATGCTTCGTATCTAGAGTCGAATGTTTATAGAAGCATTACGACCGGTGGAGTGGACTCTCAGAGAGAACGTCGAGATCGCCCGTGGTCTGCGGCGACGCGACCCGGCACTGCTCGACCGCCTGATCGAGCGCTATCAGCACCGGCTGCTTCGTTACCTCGTCTTTCTCACCAGCAACCGCGAACTCGCTGAAGACATCTTCCAGGAAACCTGGATACGCGTGATGGAACGCGGCAAGCAATACAACGGCAAGGCGAAGTTCGACACCTGGCTCTTCGCGATTGCGCGCCACCTCGTCATTGATTGGTCGCGCAAGAAGACAACCACCAGCCTGGAAGCTCTGCAGGAACAATACGGAGGCGAGTACACGTTCGATGTGCCGTCGAATGCACCCTCGCCTTTCGATGCCATCACCTCGCGCGAGAACCGCGAGAGCGTGCAGGCAGCGCTGTCACAGCTGGACTCCCTGCACCGCGAAGTTCTCGTGCTGCGATTTCATGAGGAACTCTCGCTGGAGGAGATCGCGACCGTCACAAACGCGCCACTGTCGACTGTGAAATCGCGCCTGTATCGCGGACTCGCTGCACTGAAGCCAGTATTCTCGGAGGCGCAGCAATGAATCGCTATCGCAACGATCACGATCGCGCGTTCGAGCTTTGCTGCATGATGCTGGCTC
>DATEMI010000474.1:0-3812 GCA_035275665.1 Terriglobales bacterium
TCCGGTTGCGTCAGCTCGGATTGTTGCAGCTGGAGATCGCCCGCAGTTGTCGCATCAGCCAGCCCACTGTTCATCGTTATCTCGAGCGCGCAGAAGCCGCAGGTTTGAGCTGGCCTCTTCCCGAGGACTGTGATGACCGCCGGCTGCATGAGCTGCTTTTCCCGAGGCAGCGCGGGAGTTCCCCCACTACCGCTGCTTCGCAAGAAAATCCAAAGCCCGAGTCGAAAATATGTCGTGTTCCGATCGACTTCGCGGCCCTACATCATGAACTACAAACTCACAAGCATGTGACGCTGCAACTGCTCTGGGAAGAGTATTGCCAGAGCCACGCCGACAAACCTGACGGCCGCTCTCCCTATAGCTACACGCGGTTGTGCGAGTTGTATCACAACTGGCGACGGAAGCTCGACGTGGTGTTACGCCAGGACCACCGCGCGGGCGAAACAATGTTCGTGGACTGGGCGGGCACGACCATCCCCGTCTACGATCGCGCAACCGGCGAAAGCAAACCAGCTTACTTGTTCGTCGCCGTGCTGGGCGCTAGTTCTTACACCTTTGCTGCGGCCAAACTCAGCCAGCAGCTTCCCCACTGGATCGCGTGTCACATCGAGGCCTTGGAATTTTTTCAAGGTGCTCCGGAGCTGGTGGTTCCCGATAATCCCAAGACCGCGGTCACGCGGGCCTGCCGCTATGACCCGGATCTGAATCGCACCTATCTCGAGTTTGCCAACCATTACCACGTGGCCGTGATGCCGGCACGCCCTTACAAGGCCAGGGACAAAGCTAAGGTCGAAGCCGGAGTGCTTTTGGCGTCTCACTGGCTGATCGCCGTACTGCGGCACGAAAAGTTCTTCTCTCTCGCCGATCTCAATCAAGCTTTGCTCCCGCTGCTGGAGCGCTTGAATCAACGCAAATTCCGCAAACGCGAAGGCTGCCGGGCCTCGCTCTATGCCACCTTGGATCGCCCCGCACTGCAGCCCTTGCCGGTCGAGCGCTATGTCATGGCGGAGTGGAAGAAGGTGCGCGTCAACATCGACTATCACCTGGAAGTCGATCGTCACTACTACAGTGTCCCCTACCAACTGCGGGGTGAAGAAGTCGAGGCCCGCTTCACGCTCACCACGGTAGAGATTTTTTACCACGACAAGCGGGTGGCTTCGCACATCCGCAGCTTCGTGGCCTATCACCACAGCACCGTGCACGAACACCGGCCCAAGAGCCATCAGGCTTACCTGGAGTGGAGTCCCTCCCGCTTGATTCATTGGGGAGAAAGCGTGGGTCCAGCGACCGCGCAGGTGATCCGCACCGTCCTGGAAAGCAAGCCCCATCCCCAACAGGGCTATCGCGCATGCCTGGGGATCTTGCGCCTAGGCAAGGCCTATACTCCAGCTCGGCTCGAAGCTGCCTGTCAACGCGCGCTCGCCGCCCAGGCCTGCTCCTATCGCAGCTTGAAGTCCATTCTGCAGCAGGGGCTGGACCGTCAAACCACGCCGTCTGGGGAATCAGAACGCACCGGCCCACAGCACGAAAATCTGCGTGGCGCGACCTACTACGACTCGCCCAGCAAACTCGTGCACTAAATCCCAAAGTCTTTTTCTTGAAAGGAGACACAGTATGCTTAATCAACCTACCTTTGACAAACTCAATCACCTGAAGTTGTACGGCATGGCGAATGCCTTTCGTACGCAACTAGAGATCCCCGACGCGCAGCAGCTGAGCTTTGAACAGCGGTTTGCGCTGTTAGTCGATGAACAGTGCACCTGGAGAGAGAATCGTGCCTTGGAACATCGTTTGCGCAACGCCAAGCTGAAGCAGAAGGCTACGATCGAAGACATCAACTACCAACATCCTCGCGGGCTGGATCGCAAGCTCTTGCGCTCCCTGGCCAGCAGCGAATGGATACGGCAAAAGCAAAATGTTCTCCTACTCGGTCCGACCGGGATCGGGAAGAGTTGGATTGGCTGCGCCTTGGCACAGAAAGCCTGCCGGGATGGTTTCACCGCTTTGAACAAAAAAAGCAGTGAACTGTTTCGCGAGTTAGCGATCGCTCATGCCGACGGCAGCCTCGGCCGCATGTTGCTTCGCCTGTCCCAAATCGACGTGCTCGTGATCGACGACTTCGCCATGGCGGCATTAAAAGACGGTGAACGCCGCGACTTTCTCGAGATCTGCGACGATCGCTATCAGCGCCGCTCGATGATTCTCACTTCGCAGATGCCGGTGGCCCACTGGCACGAGCAGATCGGCGACGCCACCATCGCCGACAGCATCCTCGACCGCTTGCTTCACAATGCCCATCGTATCGAGCTGAATGGCGAATCCATACGCAAGGTGCTAGCGCGCAAGCTGAAACCGGAGGAGGAACAATGAGCACAGGAACTCGTTTACAACTCAAACAGCCCACCGGCTGGTTCGCTGCCGGACGTGAAGTCGCGTCTGCCATGGAACTGCTTTCCGATGCCGCATTCAAGGTGTTCATCTGGCTTTGCTTGCATACCGAGCGCAACGGCGGGCGTCTGACGGCGACTGCTGCCGAGATCGCCAGAGCCCTAGGCAAAGCGGAAAACCATGTGCGTGCCTGCCTGCAAGAACTCGAGCGACACGGTGTCTGTATCCTGGAAGCCGGTTCGATCCAAATCGGTGATCGCTTCTGGCCTTATCGACGCAACTCCGTGGCTTTACCCCACGAAGCAGAGCGCTACGTGGCAGAAGTGAAAGGTTTGTTTCTCGAGCGCCGTTGTGTACAGAGTAGCTTCACCGCTGCCGATGAGAAATTCGCTCACTCACTTCATCGACGCGGCGTTTCACTCACGCAAGTAGAGCGGGCGATCCTGCTGGGTGCCGCACGCAAGCACGCTTCGTTTGCCCAAACCGGAACCGGCACACCCATTCGTAGCTTGCACTACTTCACTAGCTTGTTCGACGAAGTGCAAGAAAACGACGCGATCAGTTACTGGAAATATGTCGAGGACAAAGTCCATACCCTCGAGCAAAACTGGAGCGGTTTCGCGTCCACAAGACAGGATGCAACGGGCTGTGGAAACTGTGGAAAAGGCTTAAAATCGGAGACGAGATGATGATGATCCACCGGTGAATGAACAAGGAGTTGCCACCCCAGCGTCGCTTCGCTCCGATTTTATTCACATGCCCCGTAATCAGTATTCACATCGTCGGAATACACAGAGAAGACAAAAATTTTTCCAGCCACGACATGCCGGTGCGAACCCTTGCGGAAAGAGGCTGCGACGGCACCCGACAGCATTGCCAACATGCCGGCGCAGATGTGAAGAACTAAAATGGGCGTTCGCATACCTACGCTCCCCTAGTTAAGGCATAGAAGAGAACCGTCACAGCGAAATAGAACGCCGCCGCTATCACGTCGACCACCAGAGCTTGTCGGCCATCTGCAAGGAAGACAACCAATCCCGTCAGTACAGTCAGCGAATAGAACACAGCGACGATCCTGCCTTTCAGCGGCGACGACGCTTCAGCGACCCGTTGCTTCATCACACCTAGCGTCATGGTTGTTTCTCCTTCCGCGACAGCGCTAAGTCGGTCTTGATCAGGGAGTAGAATGGAATACTGGTATACTTAACTACAACACTATATAACGTGTCAAGCCTTTTTTGGCGGGACATGGGCAACCTTCCCAGACTCCGCCGCAGCCCCTAGAACTAGGTGTAAGAGCTTTATTGTCAGTTTATTGCACGTGTCCGGCTTCGGAGGGTCTTCGAGCTTAGGAACAATTTTGTCCGGCTCCGCGTCTATACCGCTGAAGCAGCAGCAAACGCCTTGTACGTGCCTGCGGCGTT
>DATEMI010000475.1:0-9577 GCA_035275665.1 Terriglobales bacterium
AATGGATTGGGCCGAGTACGCCGAGCGACCACGCAGGCTGGCGCTCTGCGCTTCGCCGCCGGGAGGAAACGCCTGCAGGCCGCGAACATCGAGCGTGTACAGCGCTACGTTCGACTGAACTGCCGTATTCACAGCAGCCCGGAGCTCCACTTGATTCTCAATTCCCGAGCGGCTCATGCCGTTGCTGAAGTAAATAATCGATTTCTTCTGATCGACCTTCGCCAGCGACTTCGCGATCGTCTGGATGGCCTGCAGCTTGCGATCGGTATTGAACTGGTTGTACTCGGAGTCGTCGGCGACGAACGATCCACCAGTGTCCGGTGTGCCTTCTGCGGTGCCGGTGTCGCCCGCTGAGAATCCTTGTCCTTCGCCCGACGTGTACCCACGCAGTACCGCGGCAAGACGCGCTCTATCGTTCGTGAAGTCCTGATCGATGCGCATCGTTGTATCTAACGAGATCACCGCAACGAGGTCGGCGGCGGCCATCTGCTGGTCGACGTACTTTTGCGCTGCCTGCACGGCGCGATCGATGTCATCTTCTTCCATTCCGCTGAAGTCGAAGAAGAGCACGATGAGACGATGGTTTTTCAGGTTTTCTTTGTTAACAGGCTGATTCGAGCCAATGATCTTGATCGGTCCAGTGGTGCCGCTGACCGTGGGACCGGAAACATTTCCCGCGGTCGCCAATGCATCCACGTTCTCGAAGTCGAAGCTGGAGATGGTTTGCTGCTTTCCATCTTCGAGAACGGTGAAGTCGCTTTTCGTGAGCCCACGGACCAGATTGCCTTGCTTGTCGCGCACGACGACGTTGGTGAGCACGAGATCGCTGGTGACGCGAATGCGGTAGTCGCCGGGCGTGGAAGATTGGGTGGACTGCGTGTCTTGGGCGAGCAAAGGCAGCGCACATAGGAAAAAGACAAGCACACAGGCTGCATTGAGTATCGCTGCAGAAGTCGTGACTCGGCGCAAGAGTGGAGTCTTCTTACGCCTGTCACCCTGAAGCGCTTCTTTTGCGCGAAGGATCTCCCGAGATGTATCGAACCTGAATGCCCTTAAGGGGCTCCTTACCCATTCTGGGACAAGAGCCGAACGAAGGATTCGAATTCCGAAGCATCCTCCGGAGGTCCTTCGCCCAAAATCAGGGCTCAGGATGACAGCTTTTGGAGGGAGCTGAATTCGTTCAGAATCGGCCGACACGCGGCAATTCAATCTTCGCATCAGAACCGGTACCTCGCGCTCAAGTTCACGGTCCGCATCGGGCCCGCTGCCACGACCTGCCCATAAGTGGGATTTCCAAGAATCGTTCCGATGCTTGTGTACTCGGGATGGTTGAAGACATTGTTTGCGGAAATTCGCAGTTCGAGCGCGCGAGTGTCCTTGGCCAGCAGCGTCTTACTAACCGACATCCCAAACGTGAATTGTCCGGGTCCGGTGATGCTGTTGCGTCGCGCATCGCCGAACGTTCCCGCAGCGGGAGGAGCGAATGCAGAGGTGTTGAACCAGCATTCGATCGTACCGACGGGGAATCCGTTCGGACACGTTCCGCTGTACGGATCTCCGACAATGTTCGCGCGCAAAACGCCGTTTAAACCTTGGACGATGTCGGCAGGATTCCCCAGAATGCGAGGAGTGAATGAGAATCCAGAAGCGAGCGTCACGTTGCCGCTCCACAGCCAGTCGCCAAACACATTCTCCAGCCAGCCGCCGTTGTTGTTCAGCCATTTCTTGCCTGTGCCGAACGGCAGTTCATAGGTGAAGTTGCCTAGAAACTTGTGGCGCTGATCGAAGCTGGAGAGGCCGCGCTCTGCAGCAAGATCGAGATCATTTTGCGCCACAACCACAGCGCCTCCGCCGATGCTTGAAGCGTTGTCGATCGATTTGGAGAAGACGTAAGTGCCCTGCGCCGCCATTCCGTGTCGCATGCGCTTGCGAAGCTGTACAGTTGCTGCGTGCAGGATCGAATCGCCTTGCGAGGTTTCCAGGATGAACGGCTGAACCTCTGCAATGCGTAGTCTCCCGTCGGGCAAACGGTTGGGAGCGCGCTCCATGTCAAGACCAGTTCCCTTGGAGCCGTTGTAACCGAGATTCAGCAGCAATGAAGGCGTGATCTCGCGTTGGATATTCAAGTTCCAAATCTGCACGTAGCCCAGTTTGTAATTCTTATCGACAGCGAAATTGTTGGTGGTTTGATTACTGGCTGGAGGTGGAAACCCATTCTCCAGGGTCAAGACCTGCGTTGTTGAGCTGACATTGGTCTCGGTAAACGCGAACGGAGGCTGAAACGCCAGGTTCTGGACGATGCTTCCGTACTGTCCGGTGTTGTAGTTGACCCCATATCCGCCGCGAACCACTGTCTTCTTCATTGGTCGCCATGCAAAGCCAACACGCGGAGCAAGGTTGTTGCGATCAGGCTCGACCACTGTGATAGGGAATTCGCCGGTAAATGGTCCCGAGCTGCCCGGTAAGACAGGTACCGCGGCCGTGATCGTGGGATTCAGGTCGAGATTCACAATGCGATTGTTGGCCTCGCTGAATGGCGAGACGTACTCATACCGTAATCCCAAATTGAGACTCAGGCTGCCGGTAACTCGCCAATCATCCTGAACGAAGAGATCCCATGAGTTCTGACGGAAGCTGTAGGTTTCGCTGCCGCCTTGAATCGAGGTCTGCTGCGGCAATCCCAGCAGGAAGTTGGCGAAATCGTAGCCGCTGCTGGAGCCCGAGAAACTCCCGGCGTCGGTGAAGGTGAACGATCCGCGCGCATTCTGGGCGCTGCGAATGTCGTTGTAGATTCGTCGAAAATCACCGCCCACGCGAATGTTGTGCTTGCCATGGCGCCAGATCACGCTGTCTGACCAGGAAAACGTCTGGTTGTTGATCAGGCTCCCGCCGGTATCATTCACGGTCTGAAAATTGTTGAAAACCAAAGTAGGAACGCCATAGTTGAACGGATCCTGCGACACGCCGTTGATTCCCGCGAGCGCAGCGACGTTCTGATTGTCCTGAAACAGATTGCTCAGGCGCGAGTGGCTGCGGTTGTAGTTGAAATGCAGGTTGTTCGTGATTCGGTTCTTGCTCGCAACCCATCCGAGCCCGGTGGCGATTCCCGACGACTGAGTAGTACCCAGCAGCGTGGGGAACGGATTAGAAACCTGGTTGTTGGAATCGCTGTAGTTCAGATTGAAGTTGATGTTGTTCTGCAGACGCCGTCCACCCCGTCCTCCTCCGCGTCCACCTCCAGGCATGAAGGTGGCTCCTTCGCCGAAGTTGTGAATGAGGCGAATCGCGATTTGGTCATTGTTCTGCTGCAGCGAGGTCACGTAGTGGAAGTTGTTCACCGCGCCGGGAAGGTTCGGCAACGGAATAAACTTCAGCAGCGCCTGCGCCGAGGGATTGATACTCGCAATTTGATTTCCGGGCAGCGGCTGGCCGGTTGTCGGATCGATGAGCTGTTTGCCTAGTCCGGAGAAATCACCCTGCCGCTCTGCCGATGTAGGAACAGTTGAGAAATTGTCGTAGGGATTTTCGTTGCGGCCTCCAGTCCAATTAAGAAAGACGAAGGTCTTCTCGCTGTTCACGATATGTGGAATCTTCAGCGGCGATCCAATCGTCACGCCAAAGCGATGCTGCGCGTAATCGGACTTTTGTGTCGGTGCAACCGAGTTTCCCTGTCCGTTGATCTGAAACGGCGCCGCATCGAAGAGGGAATTGTTTGTGCTGTAGAAGATCGAGCCGTGCGGCTGATTCACGTTGAATCGCCCCATCATCCGACCACCCAGCATCAATACCGGGCCGCCGCCAGGGCCGCCGCGAGGTCCGCCACCAGGACCGCCGAAGCCGCCTCCTTCGCCGGGCCCAACAAAGACCATATTTCCGCCTCCGCCGCCTTCGGCCTGTATGCGCTCGCGGATCTCCTGAATGCGGTCTTCGAGTTCGTCAGGATTCATGCCGAAGTTCTGAGCCTGGCCCATCGCGCCCGAAACGGAAACCGATTCCGTGGGAGCGTCGGCTCCGGCGCCGTTAAGGGGCAATCCGCCGGTTTGTGCCGAAGTGTCTGCGCTCGGCATTCCGCCGTTGTCAGACTCCGTGACCGAGAGGCTCTGCATTCCGCGGTTCGCGAGAGCTGCGGCGATCTGCTGCGCTCCCTGCTGCTGTTGTGCGGCCAGCATTTGTGCTCGGGAGGCGAGCATCAGATCGGCATCGACCGTGGCCTGCGGCGCCTCTGGCGTGATAACGACTTCTTTCGTCGTAGGCGCGAATGCCGCCTGCTCAGCTTTGACGACGTAGCGTCCGCGTGAGGGAAGCGTTAATGCAAAAGAACCATCGGGCGCGGTAGCAGCAGAAACCTTCTTTCCGGTGAGCGTATTCGACGCTGTAACCGTGACTCCGGGCAGAGGCGTCACCCCTGCCTTGATCGTGCCCCGCACGATAAATTGCGTTACGGCGATTGCCGGCGCCTGCTGTGGGCTCTCTGGCGTCGCAGAAGCTACTGCAGTGGGTGTCGTCTGCGCAAGAGCTGCGGCAGAACACAACAGCAGCGCGCAACCTGCGGCAGCAAGCCGCAACTCGGAAATGACTGAGCTCTTCATCGACTACTTGGGCTGAGTTTGCTGACCAGATTCGGCCTGCGGTTGCTGCCCCTGGCGTTCGCGTCGCGAACCGCCTTCCGCGAATATCAATCCACCGCCGTTCTCTTTCATGCGGCGGGCCACTTCGGGAGGAACAACATTCACTGCAGTGGGAACGAACGTTCCATTCTTCAACTCGCCACGCGCAAAAATGGTATCGCCAACTTTGATGTCGGGCATGGTGATGCTCTCGTCGCGTCCTCGGCGGAACGACGTGTTCTCGTCGGCCTCGATGGTTTGTTCCACTCCGTCGGTACGCGCCACCGTGAGCTTGGGCGGATCGACCGACTTCACATCGCCAACGATCATGGTCTTGCCCATCGCGTCTTTCATGCGCTGCTGCATCTCCTGCATCTGCGCCTGCGACGGACCTTCGCCGATGACCTGAGCCTTCCAAGTTTTGTCTCCGGTGGAGTCGCCACGCACCATTACGTTGTCGCCAACTTTGAAATCAGAGAGCTGAGCCTGCTGGCCCGCTTTGCGGAAGCGCGTGTCAGAGGTGATGTTCACGGTGCCGGTCGAGCCATCGCGCAGCTTGATCTTGAGCGTCGATCCGGAGATCTCGCTGATCTCTCCAGCAACGCCGCGAAACTCGCGCCCGCCGAAACCGCGGCGCTGCTGGCCTTGTTCTGGTTGATCTGCGGGTGCTTGTTGAGCAAAGGCAAGAGAGCACGCTAGAGCGATGCTAAAGACGATTCGGATAGCAGTCTTCATGGTGAGTACCTGCGTCACTGTATTAGAAAGACGGAGCACCTCTCCGGAAAGTGGCGGGAACGAGATGTAAAGTTTTGTTTGGCAGGTCGCCCGACCTGCGAGTGTGGACAGCAATTTGCCCCCATTTTGCCCGATACATAACGTAACTTTGCTCTTTCATAGCTCACGGAAATCGAAGTAAGCAAAGAACTTGTTGACCATGCGCGGGCTGCGATCGCGGAGCTTTCCATGCTGGGCAACGCCGACTTTTCCACGGGGTAACCCCGAGTTTTCCACGGGGTAACGCCGAAATTTCCACGGGGTAACGCCGACTTTTCCACGGCGTTACCCCAGCCATTCATCTGGATAATCGCAGACGCCATATGAGAGCCGTTGGCTGCCGCTCCCAGCATTGCGTGATTCTCATCCGATCCCATCAAATCTCATCCGATCTCATCAGGTGTGTCATCGCTACAATCTAGATATCCCATCTCCTGATCTCATGCGATCTCGTGAAATCTCATGAGATCCCATATCCGAAATTCGAACCTGCCGAGAGGTCCCGGCGACGTGATCAGAAGGCCGCAACACCAGGCCGGCGAAACGATGAACAAAACCGTTGTGCCGCGAACCCACTCTGACCTCCTACTTCCGTGCTATGACGAAATCGGGCGAAAGTCAAGCGAAATATCGCGGACCATTTTGGGACATAAGAACAGCAGAAATGCCGTCATTCGAATTACCGAGGGAATTCGCAAATAAAACGGGGCATGCGTGGAGCATGCCCCTGTCCATCTTGACGATAATTGAGTCCTATTGCGGTCCAGCGCCTGCGGGAACCATGATCACGTTCACTTTAGCGCCCGTCTTGCTGGCTGCAGGGCGGGTTTGAATGCGGTTGGGATCGATGCCTTTGCTTTGCACCAGATACGTCTTAGCGTTCTCCGCGCGCTGAGTAGCAAGAGCTTCGTTCTCCGATGGATTGGAAGATCCCTCGATGATCATCGTAGCGTTCGCATCACGCTGCAGACGCAGCGCATCGTCGTCGAGCAATGCTTTCGCTTTGTTGTCCACTCGCGCGCTGTTGGGCTTGAAGATGAGTTCGTTCAGCAGCGCGGGAGTTGGCGCTGTAGTAGGAGAAACCGGGGTAGGAGCCGCCTGTACATCGACGTTAACGGTCGTCTGCGCGGAAAGATTGCGGTCGTCCGTTGCAGTGGCTGTAACGGTTACCGGGCCGGGAGTCGTTCCGGTCAATGTCGCGCGGCTGTCGTGTGGAGCGATTTGGCCGGCGCTAGCCTGGTAGCTGTACGCGACTGTGTGCCCTTCCTCTGGAACGCCGTTGCAGGTAACGTTTGCAGTCTCGCCTACCTGGATTGTCGAGCGGCTCACGGAACAACTGATTGTGGGCGGTTCAGGGGCGGCGACTGTTTCTGGCGCTGGAGCTGGATACGGTGTGGCTTCGATCATTTCCACACCATCGCCGACGCGAGCTTCTTCCGGCGCATAAGTAGTGAGTGCGGTCGAGGAATTCGGGCCTGTACTAATGACCATCAGCTCGCCAATTGAGCGGCGAGGCAGTTCCCCGGCCTGCGTGCGAAAGTTAAACTTCGATGGATCTTTCTGGGTGTCGTCGTATGAGGGAGCATTGAATCCAATCGACTCGATCGGGCTCTTCGCAATCGACGAATATTCCCGCGTTACGCGGAAATAGTCGCCGGGTTTCACCCCCTGCGATTCACCGACATTCAGATAAACAATCCGATGCGAACCGAACTCCGTGTCTAAGTCGCGCCCCATGACGATGCGTCCGGTGGTTTTTCCGTTCGGAGGCGCAAAACGCTCAAATGTTGTCTGCTTGAATTCCGGACGCGGCCTTTCCTGAAACGGTACTGCAATGTCTCCCGGCATCACATCGCTGCAGCTTGATTCAATCTGCGCGACGGCGGTCTTGTTGCGGATGTAGAGAACCTTTGCTCGTCCCAGATCCTGATATAGCTCGCCCATGCTCCTCAAAATCCCAAGCTGCCCTGGAAATGATTCGTACTGATTGGGATCATAGGCATGACGCAGGAGCGAATACTCTTTTCCTTCCTGCAGATCGTTTCCACTCAGAAAGATGTAGCCGCTCTCGCTGTAGTGTGCCTGGTCAGGTGAATGATTGCCGGCCACCATGGTGCCGCTGGGTTTCAGCTTTTCTTTGGAAATGAATCCAGCGCAATAAACTTCCGACAAAGTCGGGCCGTGAAATAGCTCAGTCAAATTGGTGCGGCGAATCGCGGGTTGCTGCTGAGCGGACGGTGCTGGCGCGGGAGCAGGCGTAGTTTCAGCTGGCTGCGTTTGGGTTTGAGGCGTGGCGGGCACTTGCTGTGGCGCTGCTTGCGGCTGAGCTGGAGCAGGCGTAGTTTCAGCCGGCTGCGTTTGGGTTTGCGGTGTGGCGGGCGCTTGCTGTGGCGCTGCTTGCGGCTGAGCTGGAGCTGCCTGCTGCTGGGTTTCCGTCGATGGCGGTGCACTGGTCTGGGGGGCAGGCTGATCCTGCGCCCAGGCGGCGGCTGCCGCGAGCAGCGAGACGGCAAGAAGGTTTTTCATATTCCTCCAGCATCAGGGACATTCAAGTCTCTGGAAAAGAGCACTTTAGGGAGTGTCCGTCGAGAAAGGCGCACAAAGGCCCGCAGGCGGAACTTCCTCCAACGTAGCCGAGCATACCCGACTGTGGCGGCCGCTCGTAGTAACCAGATGAATACGGGGAATCCGGTTGGTTTCTTGTTCCGGAAGCATTTAGAGTTGCATCTAGGATTGTGCACCGTTAAGATGCCGGTCCGGCGCAAGTAGATGAAAACCGACACTCCAACCTACGCGGCGCGATTCCTGCGACATCGGCTCCCGCGGGTCTGCGTAGCCCTTTTTGCCGATAATCCAGCCGATTTCATGCATAAAATTGAGTCGGCGTCCTACGATAACTCATTGCTGGAGTTACGCTTAGACTACCTATCCAAGCCGGCGATACTCTTTCCCAAACTCAAGCAGTTCGCAGAATTCCATCGCGATGTAATGCTGATCGCGACCTGCCGTCGCGCAGTAAACGGAGGCAAGTTCCGCGGATCAGTGGCTTCGCAGATAGAAGTCTTGAGCAAGGCTGCAGCGGCCGGATGCCAACTCATTGACATCGAGCTTGAAACAGCTAACTCCATGAAAGAACAGGAAATAGCCAAGCTCCGCCAGCAGGCTGGGTTGATGATCTCCTTCCATGACTTCCGCGGAACCAAAAAACTGGAGGACACTTGGGATTCGATGCGCGAGCTCGGCGCCGACTACATCAAAGTCGTCTCCACGGCGAAGTCTCTGTCCGACAACGTAAAGATGATCCGCCTGCTTGAGCAGAGATCCGACCTCGTAAGCACGGTGGGCGTGTGCATGGGCGAGCAGGGGATTGTGAGCCGAATCCTGAACGTTCGCTTTGGCAGCGCGTTTACCTTCGCGTCGGCGCAGACCGGCGAGGAAACGGCGCCAGGACAGATCGCGGCGCGTGTTCTCCGCGACGTATATCGCATTGAGATGGTCGACGCTGCCACCAAAGTTTACGGAGTTGCCGGCGATCCGATCGCCCATTCGCTTTCGCCGCAGATGATGAATACGGCCTTTCGTCGCGAAAATATCAATGCTGTTTATGTTCCGCTGCAGACCGGCGACGTCAAAGATCTACTCACCTGCGTCCGCGAAATTCCCATTCAGGGACTCAGCATCACCATGCCGCTGAAAGAAGATGTTCTTGAGCATCTCGACAAAAGCGATTCCCTGAGCGAAAAGATCGGTGCATGCAACACGTTAATCCGCTCGCAGGACGGCAAGCTCTATGGCTTCAACACGGATGTCGCCGGTGTCGTGCGTCCACTGGAGCAGCGGCTCAACCTTGCAGGCGCGAAGATCCTCGTGATCGGCGCCGGCGGCGCAGCGCGTGCAGCCGTGTTTGGTCTGCGCGAGCGCAGCTCCGAAGTATGGGTGATGAACCGCTCTGCGGAAAAAGGCCAGAAACTCGCGCGTCAGGCGCATGCGCACTATGTCTCGCATCAGCACCTGAAGAAGCTTCAATTCGACGTGATCATCAATGCGACGCCGGTAGGCATGGGTGCTCGTCCGCAATCGCCGATTGAAGAATCGGAACTTCAGGCACGCTACCTCTTCGAAATGATCTATAACCCAGCCGAAACCAAGTTGGTGAAGATGGCTCGCGCCAAAGGCATTCAAGTGATTGCGGGCTC
>DATEMI010000476.1:0-6600 GCA_035275665.1 Terriglobales bacterium
TACCCCGCGCAAGGTCTTCTACGCGGCCGAGGGTGGCGAGTTGCGTATCTACGACGCAACCACAGGACAGGAGGAGCTGCTTAATACTGCTCCCATGATCGACGTCGTCGGGAAAGTGACCAGCGTTCTGTATGTCGGCCCTAAGACGTAACATTCAGTCCGACTTGATTTAAATCTCCACTGCGGCAGCCAATATCAACCGAGATCTCCTCGGAGTTGAGCCGCACGTCGAGATCAAATACAGCACATTCTTAGATCAGTTCTCAGCCCCGGATTAATTGCTTGTGAACATCGGCCAAGCTGTTGAGCGACAGCTCCTCTGCACGTGCGCTTGGATGAACACGCACCTTTTCCAATGCTGCTCTCACGGAACTCTCGTCGTACACTCCGCGCAAATTGTTGAACAAGGTTTTCCGCTTCTGCCCAAAGGCCAGCTTGCAAAAGTTCAAGAAGTCGCGCGCATCGACACCTAATTGTTCGCCTTTGGGAGCGAAACGTAGCCGCAGCACGCTGGAATGCACCTGAGGAGGAGGAGAAAACGCGCCAGGAGGCAGCGTGAACAGCCTTTCGACATCGGTGAATAAACGCGCAGTAACAGTGAGCAATCCATAATCGCGGCTCTGAGGCTCGGCTACCAGGCGATCGGCAACTTCTTTCTGCACCATCAGTACGACCGTTTCTATGTGCTCATGCTGTTCGAACAGCCGAAGGAGAATGTCAGAGGTGATGTAGTACGGGATATTTCCAACAACCTTAACGCGTGCCGATTCAGGTGTCGAAATGGAACCGAGCAATCCGGGGATGCTAGTGCTTAGAAAATCCGCTTCAACGATCTTTATGTTTCGCAAGTCACGAAACTCTTGTTGCAGCGCTTGTGCGAGATAACGATCCAACTCTGTCGCAGTCAGATGGCCGGCACGCTGGGCGAGCAGCTTCGTTAGGGCGCCACGTCCGGGTCCGATCTCGATTACCAACGAGTGGGAGATATCGCCCAATGCATCGACGATGCGACGCGCAGCTCCGGCATCCACCAGAAAATTCTGTCCAAGCTTTGGCTTTTGCTTCGGGCGCGAACTCTGGCGCGCTGCGTTGACCTGTTTGTGAGCGGACATTAGACTCGAACTTTTGCTTCGGCCCTTCGATTCTGCTCTGTTGCGAGCAGCACGTTCGGGCCTTCCGGACAGCGCCTTTCGTCGTGGGTGACTGGCGGAAATGTGAATCCACGCCGAAGGAGCACTGGATGCGAATCACCTTCGCCGCCTCGGAAGGTGTGCCTTACTCCAAGACAGGCGGTCTGGCCGACGTCGTGGGAGCGCTGCCCAAAGCGCTCGCGGCGCTCGGTCATGAGGTCACCGTCTTCCTTCCGAAATATAAGCAATCGCGGCTCAAGCAGGAGCACGTGGTCATTCCCAATCTGACGATTCCTATGGCCGACCACCTGCTCTTCTGCCAGATAGTCGACGGCGGCAAACACGACGGAGTGCAATTCTACTTTGTCGATCATCCGGAGTTTGCGTTTCGCGATGGGCTGTACGGCGACAGCCGGGGGGACTATCCCGACAACGCCGAGCGCTTCACGATGTTCTGTCGCGCCGTCATCGAGGCCTCTAAACGCTTCGGACCTCCGGATGTGTTTCACGTTCATGACTGGCAGGCTGCGCTCATTCCTGTCCTTCTCCGCAACCAGTACGCATCTGACACCGATTTCTCACGCAGCGGCACCGTACTGACAATCCATAACATCGGCTATCAAGGAAGTTTTCCCAAATCGGTAATGCCCAAGCTGCTGCTGCCCTGGACTCTATTCACCATGGACCGCTTGGAGTTCTATGACAAGGTCAATTTCCTGAAAGGTGGAATCGTGTACGCCGATTATGTAACCACCGTCAGCCGGACGTATGCGCGCGAGATTCAGACAAAGGAATACGGATTTGGATTGGCGGATACGGTGCGCGCTAAGCGTGATCGCGTGGTTGGCATCTTAAATGGCGTCGATTACGGCGAATGGAATCCTGAAACCGACCGCTACACTCCCGCAACGTTCTCCACCTCTGATCTAAGCGGGAAAAGGAAATGCAAGCTCGCGTTGCTCGATGAATATGGCATTCCGACGCAGAAAGCCGACTGGCCTGTCGTAGGAGTTATCTCTCGCTTTGCCGCACAAAAAGGGTTCGATCTAATGGAAGCGGCGTTGCCGCAGCTTCTCACCGAAGAGATGGTGCTTCTCGTGCTCGGCACCGGCGATGTCCATTTCGAGTCGATGTTCCGCACTCTGCACAAGCGCTTTCCTGATCGTCTGTGCGTGAAGATCGCTTATGACAATCGCCTTGCGCATCTGGTTGAGGCAGGCTCCGACATATTCCTGATGCCCTCCCATTACGAACCTTGCGGTCTGACCCAAATCTACAGCATGCGTTACGGCACCGTCCCCGTAGTTCGGGCGACCGGCGGCCTCGAAGATACGGTCGAGCAGTGGAATGCGAAGACCGGGAATGGAACTGGATTTAAGTTCTCCGGCTACACTGCTCCGGAGCTGCGCGCGGCGGTACATCAGGCGCTAATGACGTTCCAGAAAGAAGCCGAATGGAAGCAGATCATGCTTAACGGCATGCGTCAGAATTTTTCATGGGAAGAGCCCGCGCGGGAGTACGTTGCTGTGTACGAGCGTGCGCACCGGCTGCAAACCGCGTGATTTCAGCGCCGTTCCTGATCGGCATCCTTCAACATCAGTGCGATCCAGTGAATCACCGCAACTTGATCGGACCATCCGGGCGACTTCTCCAAACTGACGTGTGAAATGGCACGGCTGATCAGCGCTTCCTGCAGGTCACCTTTCGGAATGTCGCGCGCCAGCCATTCGGTTTCTGAAGGCGGAATCACGTCGTCTCCCTCGCCATGAACCAGCAACACTTTCGCGTTGAGCGCCTGAATGTGGTTGTGTGGGGAGACCGCATCTGCTTCCGCGGCATGCTTATTGAGATCAGCCAGCAATGTATCCCGGAAGAGTTCGCGATGATGGTCAAAAATCGCTCTCATCAGCCGCTGACCTTCCGCGGAAAGTTGGGCCGCACGCGCAGTGGCCCTCTTCACGTCTTCGTGCAGAAGCAGGCGTAACGATTCTCTGGCTCCCTCAACATCGGCGGGCGCAAAGAAGTCCTCGGGATGCGAGTAGATGACGATCAGCCAGCCGTATTCGTTAGGTGGCGTTGTCAGCAATCTTTCATCGGGCCAGTGTGTTTGCCCTTCAACTAAGTAGCGCTCCACGCGCAGCACGTCATCCTGTGCGCCGACTGCCGTGACAAAGGAAATGTCATCCGCGTACTTAGGATCGGCGGCCGCCATCAGCGACAGTCCGCCCGCAAAGCTAAGCCCGAGCACACCGATCTTTTCACCTGCGCGATGCGCAAGAAACTGAGCTGATGTTCCAACCAGGTCGATCGTCTGCGGTTCGACATGGTAGTCGGCAATTGCGTCCACCTGCGGTGTCAGCACCTCAATTCCTGTCTCGGCAAGCGATTTGGCAAAGTTCACCAGCCGTGGCTCGTCCATGCCCAGTTGGTGGAGGCCGTGAATGACGACCATTGCCGGCGGATTCTCCACATCGCGCGGCACATATAGACGCGCGCGCGCCAAGCCTGTTGCTGAACTGAAGGTAAGGGGTTGAATGTCGAACGGATGCTGATCGAGGCGTGCGATCCAGTTCTTTTGTTGCGACATCCGCGCCAGCAGCGACATGGCGCGAACGTGCTCGCGCGCCGACGGCCAGAGTAGAAGTAGGACGATGGCCAGCAATAACAGCAGAATCTTGAGGAGCTTATGTTTGGTTGCGCTTTTTTTCTGTGTCACAGCAGATGAAGGCTGCGTCACGTTTAGATCTCGAGGATCACCGGCATGATTAGCGGTCGGCGGCTGGTTTGTTTGTTAATGTAACGCTTCAAGTCCTGGCGGATCTTCTCTTTGATCACGCCGTAGTCGGCTTTTTCTTCCTGACTTGAAAGTTCGAGGGTACGGCTGATTACATCGCGAGCGTCCGCAAGAAATCCGTTCTCGGCGCCCGCGGCAGCAAAGCCGCGCATCACTATTTCGGGAATGGATTCAACGCGTCCGGTGAGCTTGTTGATCGCAATGATTGGTAGCACGATGCCGTCTTCGCTGAGGTGGCGCCGGTCGCGGATGACAAGATCTTCGACCACATCGCTTCCCGATCCAGAGTCGATGCAAACGCGCCCCACCGTGATCTTGCCCGACTTGCGTGCGCCGAGCTCGTCGATTTCCAGGACATCTCCGCTTTCGAGCATAAGGACGCTGCCGACTGCCCCGTGCATCGATCCGGCAAGTTCGGCATGACGCTTGAGCTGGCGATATTCACCATGAACGGGAACGAAGTAATGCGGCCGCACAAGATTGATGATCAGACGAAGTTCTTCCTGGCTTGCATGTCCGCTCACGTGCACCGGCGAGCCGGAGCCATCTTCATAGATGACGTCGGCATTGCGTCGATAGAGGTGGTCGATCATGCGATAGATCGCCTTCTCATTTCCTGGAATAATTCGCGACGAGAGCACGACGGTATCGCGCGGTTCGATGCGCGCATGTTTGTGGTTATCAACCGCTGCGCGCGATAGAGCTGACATTGGCTCACCTTGTGTGCCGCTGATGAGGACGCAGACTTTCTCCGGATTGAAATCACGAATCTGCCCCGGATGGATCAGCGTGCCTTCGGGAATGTGCAGGTAGCCCAAATCGAGCGCGATCTCTGTCGCTTCGTTCATCGAGCGGCCGACAAGCGCCAGCTTGCGCCCGTGCTCGAAGGCCATGTCGGCCACTAACTTGATGCGATGGATTGAAGACGAGAAACAGGACACGAACAGCCGCCTCTTCGTCCGCGTGAAGATCTCTTCAAAGCGAGGACGGACCGCGCGCTCGCTAGGCGTATATCCGGGGCGCTCAACATTGGTTGAATCCTGCAGGAGGAGCAATACGCGCTCTTTGCCATACTCGGCGAACTGATGCAGGTCGAAGAGCTTTCCATCCGTCGGGGTCGGATCGACTTTGAAGTCCCCGGAGTGAATCACCACTCCCAGCGGCGTGTGGATGGCCAATGCCACGCAATCCACAAGACTGTGGGTTACGCGCAGCGGATGAATGAGAAATGGCCCAATGCGAAAGCGCTCGTTCGGCTCGATTTCGTTCAGCACGGCAGAGTCGAGAAGCCCGTGCTCTTCGAGCTTGCCTTCAACGAGCGCCAGTGTGAATTCGGTCCCGTAAACTGGAAGATTCAGCTCAGACAGAATCCACGGCAGACCGCCGATATGATCTTCGTGTCCGTGGGTGAGGAGAATCGCTCGAACTTTGTCGCGATTTTCGAGCAGGTAAGTTATGTCTGGAACGACGATATCGACGCCCAGCAGCTCCGATTCGGGAAACATCAACCCGGCGTCGATGACGATAATGTCATCTCCCCAACGCAGAGCCATGCAGTTCATGCCGAATTCGCCAAGCCCACCCAACGGCACGACCTGAAGTTTGCCCGATGTCATCGAAGCTTGATGCTAGCACGCTGACATAGGGGATAGGGAACAGGGCACTGGTTACAGGGAAACGAAAATCCATTCTGATCACTCCTGTCCCCTGTTCCATGTCCCCTGTTCCCTCTATAATCGACTGCAGTTCCCGCCATGAGTTATCAGGTCCTTGCCCGGAAATATCGTCCTCAGCGTTTTTCTGATGTCATCGGGCAGGAGCATGTCACGCGCACGCTGCAGAACGCGATTTCACAGCAGCGCATTGCTCACGGATATATTTTCAGCGGACATCGTGGTATTGGGAAGACGACCATTGCGCGCATTCTCGCCATGGCGCTGAACTGTCGCTCGACGGATAAGCCCTCACCAGAACCTTGCGGCGTCTGCGACTCGTGTCAGGAGATCAGGGCGGGGAGTTCGGTGGATGTGATTGAGATCGACGCGGCCACCAACCGCGGGATCGACGAGATTCGCGAGTTGCGCGATGCGGCACGATATCGGCCGGCGCGCGATCGCTACAAGATCTACATCCTCGACGAAGCTCACCAGATCACCGATGCTGCCTTCAACGCTCTGCTGAAGACGTTGGAAGAACCTCCGTCGCACATCGTCTTCATGATGGCGACGACACAGCCCGAGGACATCCCGCAGACTATCCGCTCGCGCTGTCAGCATTTCAGCTTTCATGCCGTCCGCTTCGACGATATTGTGCAGCAACTCCGGGACATCGCTACCCAGGAAAAGATCAATGCCGAAGACGACGCGCTAGCGGCTTTGGCCGAGGCTGGAGATGGCTCCATGCGCGATGCGCTCTCGATCATGGACCAGGCGATCGCCTGCTGCGGCGTCTTCGACGCAGATTCAGGCGCGAAGCTCACGGCAGCGCAAGTTCGTGGATTGATGGGCACGGTTTCGTCTGACGTGCTGGTGCAGGCGATGGAATGTGTTCACCGCAATTCGAGCGAAGATTTGCTGAAGCTGCTCGACCGGCTGATGACCGAAGGGCAGAGCCCATCCCATTTTGCCAAGCAGTTGGTGCGTTTTTTGCGCAATGCAGTAGTCGCGAAGATCGCCG